>JAPPAB010000021.1 GCA_026705765.1 Gemmatimonadota bacterium | reverse complement strand
CGATTGCAATGAAGCTGGTCGATTGGGAAGAGACTTTGGGGCTTGGCACAGAAGCTAATCGCAATTTTTTATATCATCCTGGAGATGGTGGTTTGGTAGCGAGTTTTCACGATGCCAATGGAAATGCTGTTGCAATTACAAATGGTCAATGGAAAGCGCAGACTTTCTATATTGCACCCATCAGAGATTTGAGCTGTATTGTCGAGAAGGAAACCGAGCATTTATCCGGCGACTGTGACACGCGTGGCACAAATGATGGGAGTCAATTTTATGCCATGCACTATCCCGTCCCATCTGACTGGTACGATAGCGACTTTGATGATTCGGCCTGGCCATGGGCATATACTTATACAAATGCGACAGTTGGCGTGAACAATAAACCCGCATATACAAATTTTACGGATCTATTTGATAATCCTGAGCACGATGCACAATTTATCTGGTCATCGAATCTCATTTTGGACAATGAAGTGATTGTGCGATATACCGTAAAGTAGTGTTATGCTAAGTCGATATTTGATTGGCAATTGTGATGGCAGAACGAAATCTCTATAAAGAAAATCAAGGCGAAGACTTTGATTTTAAGATACTTGTGGATCAATACCAGGAGCGTGTATTGAATTTGTGCTATCGGTTTGTCAACCATCGGGAAGATGCAGAAGATGTGGCGCAGGATGTATTTGTGGAAATTTATCGCTCAATTGGAAATTTTCGGAGCGATGCGAAGTTGAGTACCTGGATTCACCGTATTGCCGTTAATAAGTCGCTGGATTTTGTTCGAAAGAAAAACCGCAAAAAGCGCTTTGGACAGGTCAGATATTTCCTGGGGCTTGAGGAAGTGGAGAATCAGTTGCGCGCTTCTCCAGACTCTCAACCCGAGGTTGTGCTGGAGACAAAGGAATGTGCTGCGATTTTGAGACAGGCTGTGGCGTCTTTGTCAAAAAAACAACGGACTGCTATAATTTTAAATAAGTTTGAGGGATTTAGCTATGCAGAAGTAGCCGATGTTATGGAGACAACTGTTTCGGCTGTTGATTCCCTCATTCAACGAGGCCTGAAGAATTTGCGAAAGAAACTCTACAGATATTATGAGGAAGATTTTAAAGATAAAAAAGTGCGAAGGGATTTATAAAAAATCGCGTCTAACTATAGATGAGGAAAGAAAGTCTATGAGCCGGGAACGAAAAATAGAAGAAGCTGTTGAGAAAACGCTTCAGAGCTTTGAGTCTGCCGAGAGACTACAATCCTCGCCCTTTTTTTATACAAAACTTCGGGCAAGGATTGATGGGTTGCATCGAGGAGTGACTCACAAGTATCGATTCGCATTTGGTGTGTTGAGATTCGTTTCTCTCTCGCTGCTCCTTATTTGGAATATTGTGACGGTGACTTATCTCATTGGGAGTGATCAAACAGATGCCTATGACCGGAGTGAGATGATTAATGCGTTCGCCGAATTTTATGTTCTTGAGGAAGAGGAATAAAAGGATGCTGATATGAGCAATTTCTGGCAAAAGGGATTTGGTGCGTGGACTATCGCGCTACTTCTGCTTTTTAATGTATCTACACTGTCTCTGTTGTGGTATAAAGAGATCAACAAACCCCCGCGACCTGTGAGAAGCCCTTCTGGGACTCATGCGTTAGATAACAGGGAGAGAATACAGCGATTCATTGAACGCGAACTTGATTTAAGCAGAGAGCAAGCTCGAGAATTTAGAAAGCTACACAGTGCATATCTTCAGCAGAGCAAAATATTGCGAAATGAAATTCGAGATTTGAAGCGGAATCAGTTACAAGTAGAGATGTTTGCAAGCAAAGCAGACACGCTCAAGATAAATCAAGCAGCCAGGCGGATTGCCGATAAACAATTTGAATTTGAGAAACAGACCTTCTTACATTTTCAGGAATTGAAAGCCTTGATTGGCGAAGACCAGGGAGAGAGTTTGAAAGCCTTGTTAGATGAAGTATTTATGAAGCAGGGCAACAGTCGCTCCCTGCGTCGTGGGCGATCTCGCCCTCCCAATAACGGGTCCTGAAATACAGTCTTTTTTGCAAAAACTCGGCATTTGCCGAGTTTTTTGTTTTTTGCCCGCAGGGTTTCTTGCTATCTGCCGTCTAAGCCTATAAGCCGGAGATAATAGACTACAGGAGGTGGGAAATGATGAGGCGACAATTGAGGATGTTCGGATTGGTTTTTTGCATGATGAGTGTATTGTGTGTCAGTTATGTAGAAGGGCACATGCTCTACAGCGATGAAAGTGATGTGACAGATTTCAATGACGACGGAAAAACGGACATCGAGGATTTTATCATGTTCGCGTCTGCATTTGGTTCACAACAGATACAATTCGATTTAAATCAGAATGGTCTGGTGGATCTTCCCGATTTTCTGTTGTTTATCTCTGCATTTGGACAGTCCGGGTCTGGACCCGCTGGTGGCACACCTGGCGATGCCCCTTTTAGTGCACAAGCATTCCAGCATTTTGCAGATCGGCTGAATATCCGGTGGGATGATGATTTTTTGTATATCGAGTCCGACGCTTTTCCCGATCACCGCATGATGGTGGGGATTGCAGCCTGGAATCAGCAGGTGCCTTTGCCACAGCCTTATCAGGGCGATAATGCCTGGCAGATTCCATTGAAACCCGCGGTTGCAGATGTGCCAGTGTATGCAAGCCAGACGCTGTTTCGGGGAGCTATTGGTCTGGCGATTAACGGTGTGCCGATTTTTAATCCTATCAAACAGAATGGTCGCACCGACACGTATTTGGCTGGGGAGTTAGATGAATTTGGGGGACATGCTGGTCGCGCAGATGACTATCACTACCATATCGCGCCGTTGTTTCTTACAGAAAAAGTGGGCGATGCCGTACCTATTGCGTATGCCCTGGATGGCTATCCGATGTATGGTCTCAATGAACCCGATGGTACCCCGGCAACTAACCTGGACGATTTGAACGGACATTTTGATGCAAATGGAAATTATCACTATCACAGCACGCTGGATTATCCCTATGTCAATGGCGGATTTAAGGGCGTTATTGAACTTTTCAGGGGAGAAGAAGTCGCAAATCAACCCCGTACAAGGCCCGTTCGGCCTTCGGGCACGGGTATGAGGGCGAATATCACAGATTTTGTGAAGGATATAGATGGCTGGTATCGGCTTACGTATGAGGCAAACGGTGGAACAAACGCGATTGCCTATTTTCTCAGACCAGATGGGGATTATGATTTTCAATTTACAGATGCCAGTGGCAATATCACGCGACAGACTTACCGCTCCAATGGGAGTGTTGGGGGGCAAGGTGGTGGGGGAACGTCAGGCCAGAGCGGTGGGTCTGATGGTTCAGGCCCCCAAACTGTAACCGATCCACCCGATAGGGATTCCGATTCTTTGTTTGTTGCATCCGAGTTGTTGGGACGACCAACCGACAGATCCATAACTGTCAATGTGGTTCCATCAGCAGACCTGGAAATTTATCTGGAATACGGAACAGAATCAGGTGTTTACACAAAGCAGACATCTATGGTGAAGGGATCACGAGATATACCGATTGAAATTGCGATGGAGGGATTGCTTTCTAACACGCGGTATTATTATCGAACGCGCTACCGGCGCGCAGGAGAAACAGAGTTCAAAAGGCGGGGCGAATATATGTTTCACACATATCGTCCACCGGGTACAACATTCACCTTTTCAATTCAGGCCTGCGCTCATTTAGATGGTCGATCCAGCCTGGAACTCTACCATCGCTCGCTGGAAAATGTCGCAGCATATCAGTCCGATTTTCTCATTGATCTCGGTGATACATTTATGTGCAACAAACACTCAGAACCACTTACGGCGACTGTAAGACCCGCACCCGATTACGCAACCGTTGAGCGTCGGTATTTGTACGAGCGTGGGAATTTTGGAAAGATTACACATTCTATTCCGCTATTTCTCGTCAATGGCAACCACGATGGGGAAGAGGGGTGGTCCTTGAATGGGACGCCGAACAATGTGGCTGTTTGGGCTACAATGGCGCGAAAAAAATATTATCCGAATCCCGTGCCAGATGTGTTCTACTCCGGAGATTCCGATGAAGAGCCATTTGTTGGCGTGAGAGAGAGTTATTATTCATGGTCGTGGGGAGATGCGCTATTTGTCGTGATTGATCCTTATTGGTACACGACAACAAAACCCAAACGCGGCGGGGTATCGGATAACTGGCGCTGGACCCTTGGCGAAAAGCAATATCAGTGGCTTCGGCAGGTGCTGGAGACGAGTGATGCTACCTTTAAGTTTGTATTTTCACATCACCTGGTGGGGGGTATTCATACAGGAGAAGGACGCGGCGGTATTGAGATGGCTCCGTATTACGAATGGGGCGGAAAGAATAGAGACGACAGTTGGGGGTTTGACACTAAACGCGCGGGATGGGACAAGCCGATTCATCAATTGATGGTAGAGAACAATGTGTCGGCTTTTTTTCACGGTCATGACCATGTGTTTGTGAAGCAGGAGTTAGATGGCGTGGTGTATCAGGTGTTGCCACAACCCAGTAATACAAATTATCGGAATGGTGACAAAATAGCTGCTGAAGGGGGGTATTTTAGTGGCACTGTCCTGGGAAATTCAGGGCATCTGCGTGTGACTGTTTCTCCAGATGATGTTGTGGTGGAATATATTAGAGCTTATCTGCCAGGAGATGAAGGTGCTGGACGGACAAATGGCGAGGTGAGCTATTCTTATCGGATAGACAAAAAATGATCAGATATACACAATGGGCTTTGGGTGCGGTCTTCGCTTTATTTTGCATTTTTAGCCCAATTACTTTGAAAGCGTCACAGCCTGATTTTGATGGAAATGGCAAGGTCGATTTTGCCGATTTTCTCGCCTTTGCTGGTGCTTTTGGCACCGATCAAGCCCAATTTGATCTCAATCAAAATGGGCAGGTAGATTTTCCTGACTTTCTGATATTTGTTAGAGCATATGGTGAGAATGATGACACATCCTTACCCGAGCAGTCTGCATTTTACAAGCTACCAGATGATTGGCAGGTTGTGCCTATAGAACAACAAAATTGTGCAAAAGAGGATCTTGTTGGTGTTGATCATGTTTATGTTGAAACGGCATCAAAATTGTTGGTGTGGCTTACTGGCACGGTTGAAGATGCACATTATGAACCCATTGGTGAGGTGGCAAATTATTTTGGTTTTGCAGCACTCAGGAACGAGATTCGTGAACGCGATGGGAACAATGCAGATGCCTCTTTTCGGGGTGCAATCTATAAGGAAGTCCTGGAGCTTTTGGATGATACTCAACGGTCGTTGTTATATGAATTATTGGCCGAGCATCGAACGGCAATCAACGGGTTTTTGGAAGACCGTGTTTTGTTGGTCGATGAATTGTGGCGTTTAAAAAATAACGTTACAATGGACTATGTTCGTGTGATGAACTTGATACAATCAATAGGGAAATACGAAGGCACCATTACGGTCATAACGGCCCAATACTATGCAAAATTACTACCTCTTTTAAGCTCTGAACAGGTGCAATACTTAGAAGATATTCGTCGTGGCGTTGTCACCGTAGATCAGATGCAAAATACCTCATTGCCATATGCTGCAGAAGCAAAAACTCAATTTAACGCACTTAGCCGTGATGATGCTACATTGATGCAGGAAGTGTCGAGCAAGTTCGTTGCCTGGGCAACGGGTGATTTAGATGACGCGCTCTTTTTGCCAAGAGGTAAAATTGGCAACTACTTTGGGTTTTCAAGCTTTCGGTATGTAGATCGAACATCAGTGAATCGTGGGGGAGCTGCGGATTTGATCGATCAGGTATTAACCCCAGATCAACAAGCCATTCTTTGTGGTCTCTCGACTAATGTTGTGGGTTATACCCAGGATTATGTTAATGGCCGAGCGACTTTGATCACGAAATTGGATGCTCTCAAAAAAGATCCTACGCTGCCAGTAGATCATCTTGTAACGGACTATGCTGACCTGGCTGGCCAGGGTGAGGGCCGCAGAGTAGTGGTAGAAGCATTAACATATCATCTCATAGAGTCTATGATGGGTGCAGAACAAATCCAAAGTCTTAAAGCACTTCGAGTCACAAATTAAACGATTCAGCTCAAATTTTTCTTTGGCTGAAAAAGGGATGGCGTTTATAGAGCGTCAGGTTGGCGCAGGGAGATCTTTCTATGTGCCATTAAAAGAGCAGTGAACACTTCCATTTCGGCAGGAGAGAAGACCCCCGACGCAGGGCCAGAAATCCATAAGCCTCGTCTAACACGCTACGCCGCGCAAATTTGCGCGGCGTATTCTTTTTTAGCCTGATGTTATGCAATTAACCACAGATAAACAGCGCGGCGGACAGATGGGCAAGTGGTACATATCTTTCAAATTACCGCCCAATCATCGCTCAAAATATACAGAGATTGTTCTGCGCCAAACAGGTGATCCTTAAATTCAAGTTGAAAAAAAAGGGGCAATACAGCATATTGAAGGACATAATAAGGGTATTTGATGCTGTCCATACCATTTGTCGTGCGATGCTGTGACATTGGCCTGATATTTGCTTGAGTTCTGACTGTTGCGTTTGTCCAAAATACGACCAACTCTCAGACCAGGCATCTCAAATGGCCGAATTTGATACGATATCCAAACACCTGATTCAGAAATATCCCGACGACTTTGCCAGCTTCACCCTCGGGAGCGAGGACATTGAAGTTCTTGCAGTTATTGACACAGGGCAATACACTGTTGAAGCACGCCAAACCGATAGCCTGATTCGCGTGCGTATGGGTGACGAGGAGGTATTGGTTCACAACGAGTTTCAAACGACTGACAGCACCAATCCACCCATGCCACGCCGCATGGCGGGCTATATCGGACGCGCCATTGAGCATCACGGTCTGCCGATCTATTCCAATGTCATCTACCTGCGTCCCAATGCTGGGCAACGCGATCTCGGGTACTATGTCCAGGAGCATCTCGACTACGAAATCACGATTCGGTATCGCGTGATCAGACTGATTGAGATAGAAGGCGAGCGTGTCCTCGAATCGGGGCAATCGGGTCTGATCCCTTTCACGCCATTGATGAAGCCACCTGAAGGGATGGCCTCGGATGTATGGTTGCATCAGTGTATTCATACGGCTCGGACGCGCCTCATCGCTCGGTCATCCAGAGCCGATTATCTCGCAGGCATGGTGGCGTTGAGCGAATTGGTATATGAGTCTGAAGTCATTTCTGCTATTATTTTACAGGAGGGCATCATGGATCTGATCCGCGAATCATCACTTTTTCAATCTCTTACCCAGGAAAGCAGAGAGGAAGCCAGAGAGGAAGGTTTTGAGCAGGGCAGAGAAGAGGGTGTTGAGCAAGGCATTGAGCAAGGAGGTAGAGAACGCGCTATTGAGGATATCCTCGACGTGTTGGAGATCCGATTTGATCTCCACCAGACAGATCCCTTATCTGCTCGCATTTCAGCTATTGAAGATTTACAACGTCTCAAGCAGTTGCACCGTGCGGCGATACAAGTGTCCAATCTTGATGAATTTGAACGCATGTTAGATTCAACGACGTGATATGAAAAAAATATCATCCATCCCAATTTACACCATCGGTTACGGTAGCCGTTCCATTGAGCAATTCATCGAAGTACTACAACTACATGAAATTGCCTACCTTATTGATGTGCGCTCAACTCCCTATTCTCGCTATAAACCCGAATTTTCCAAAGAGGTGCTGGAGGCGAAACTGCAACAGCACCGGATTAGGTATGTGTTCATGGGTGATACGTTGGGCGGGCATCCCGATGACGAAACTTGTTATGATGCGAAAGGGCAGGTAGATTACGAAAAGGTAAAGGATACCGAAATCTATCAGAGGGGAATTGAACGTCTCCAAACGGCTTTTGCTCAACAACAATGTATTGCTCTCATGTGTAGCGAAGGAAAGCCGGAACACTGCCATCGAAGCAAACTCATCGGAGCATCGCTCTCGGCACAGGACCTCCCCGTGATTCATATTGACGAAAACGACGAGCAGCAGACGCAGGATGACGTTATTGAGCGTCTGACAAAAGGACAAATGTTTCTGTCAGCCCAAGAGGTGCTCAAAGACGTTTTTGGATATGAACAGTTCCGACCTTTGCAGGAGACAATAATCAGCCACATTCTCAACCGGCACGATGCGCTGATCATTCTGCCAACGGGGGGTGGGAAGTCGCTCTGCTATCAACTGCCCGCCCTTATCTTCGATGGTCTAACCGTTGTCGTATCTCCGTTGATTTCGCTTATGCAAGACCAGGTGATGCAGTTGCAACAGCGGGATGTTTGCTCCGCTTTTCTCAACAGTACCCTTAGCCAGCGAGAATATGTTGCCACAATGCAACGTGTCAAAAGAGGGGACATTAAGCTACTTTACGTTGCGCCTGAAACGCTCCTGCGACCTGAGATTTTGTTGATGCTCGATGAGTCACATGTGGCCTGTCTTGCAATTGATGAAGCACACTGTATTTCGCAGTGGGGCCACGATTTTCGTCCAGAGTATCGACAACTGGTTTCCGTTCGTGAACGATTCAGGAACGCTGTCTGCGTCGCGCTGACAGCTACTGCTACTCCACGGGTTCAGCAGGACATTAAACAATTGCTCAAAATTCAGGCGAAAAATGAATTCATTGCCAGTTTTGACCGGGAAAATCTCTTCATGGGTATTGAATTAAAAGAGGCGGTGCTACAGCAGACGCTGGCATTTCTCAATACCCATTGCGGTGAATCCGGTATCATCTACTGCCAGACGAAGAAACAAGTTGAATCGCTGTTTCGCAATTTAGTTGAACGTGGGATTCCGGCACTTCCTTATCATGCAGACCTGGATAGCGAAACCCGCAAGCAGAATCAGGAAGCTTTCATCAGCGGGGACACCCAGGTGATAGTCGCAACAATAGCTTTTGGAATGGGGATTGATAAAGAAGATATACGTTTCATACTACATATAGGATTGCCAAAGGAACCTGAGTCTTACTATCAGGAGATTGGGCGTGCTGGTCGGGATGGACATCGGGCGGATTGCCTTTTACTGTTCAATTACGGTGATGTTGACACCATCAAATATTTCATAGATCAAGGTGCGCCATCTGAGCGAGAAGGAGCTTTAAAACGATTACAGACGCTTGTTGATTGGGCGACTTCTGCAGCGTGTCGCCGCAAAGGATTATTAGCTTACTTCGGAGAGCATTACGAAGAACAAAATTGTGGAATGTGTGATAACTGTCTCCAGGCGGAAATGGAGCGAGTTGACCTGACGGATCCGGCTCGCAAATTCCTCTCTTCTGTTGTCGAAACAAAGCAAATTTTCGGTGTAGAGCATATTATCAATGTATTACGCGGTTCAAAAGTAAAGAAGGTTGTTAAGAACCGGCACGACCAACTCTCCTCCTATGGCACGGGCAGAGAATATGACAAAACACAATGGAAAAATCTGGCACTGCAATTCCTCCAACATGGACTTCTCTATCGAGATCTACAACACGGCAGTCTCAAGCTGAGGCATAATGGGCGTGAGGTGATCAGAGGCAAAATGCAGTTTTGGGGATTTCCTGTGGAATCGGCAGACCACATAACTGAAGAACCTGTTCAGGATACGACATCCGAAGAATCAAACGAATATAGTCATGAACTTTTCGAGCAACTTCGCACTAAACGCAGAGAGTTATCGGAGGCTGAACACGTACCAGCGTTCGTTGTTTTTCACGACAGGACGTTGCGAGCAATGGCTGCCCAATTACCACAATCGGTGGAAGCATTCGGGCAGGTTTCCGGTGTCGGTCCTGTGAAACTTGAGAAATATGCCGATGTCTTTTTGCCTATCATTTGTGATTATTGCCAAAAACACGGGCAAAATTTTTAGGCCCAAAGGCAGGGAGCATTGGATTCTGGTTCATCCGTCAGGACCAGATCTCGAAGCGCTTTGAATTTATGGATCACTTCCAGCAGACCATGTATTGCCGCCTGCCCGGACGGTTCCTTCTGCTTTTAGAAACTCCGCGCAGTGGATCCCGCCGCCCAGACTGTTGACCGATGTGATTTCGTGGCCCATTTCGATCAATCCATTCACAATATCATCGGGCAAGGCACGGGTCACACTTACCGGCTCGTGGGTTTGTACATGCATCCTTGGACCACTGACAGCCTCGAAGGATGTTGCGCCGTAATCGACGATTTTTTGGGCCGCACGCGCGTTCACAGAGATGATACGCCGAGATGATACGCCTGCCACCTGGCATTCCGGTCGCCACATCCCGATCTGGTAGCTGAATGATGAGCGGAACTGTATTGTTCAGTGGTCGCTTGAGCGAAGCCACGGAATTTTTGCGCCCAGGCCTGGGATCTAACCTGCACATTCCATGTCCCAGAATGATGCCTGTATCGGGTACCGTAACAAGGGAGCCGAAAGCGCCGCCTTGAGAAATTGTTACGGCCGCCACATTTCCTTCGGCATCTGCGGAAGAGACGTGGAGCGTACCATCATTTGAATCACCCATTGGCGGTGGCACAAGCTGATCTACTGCATTGGGAAACTGGCGCAGTGTTTCCACGCGACCGGCTGCATAATCTTTGCTCAGCAGTCGCTCAATCGGTACATCCACATGGTTTGGATCTGCGAGATGGAGAAGGCGATCTCGCCAGACCAGCTTGAGTAGCTCGGCGAATCGGTGCCAGTATTCGACCGTGTCTTCCGGCAGGGGATCGAAGCATTCCCACATGTTGAGCAGTTGCAAGCTGGACAATCCGCCGTTGGGCAGAATTGCACCATGTACGGATGCCTCGCGGTAGGTCGTGGTATATGGTTCGGTCACGCCTGGTTTGAAGGCAGCCATATCTTCCATTGTCAAAATACCGCCAGTGGCCTGAACGTGATCTACTATTTTATTGCCGATTTCCCCCGTGTAGAAATCCTGCCATCCGGCTTCTGAAACTCTTGCAAGGGTTTTTTCCATATCGCGACGGTGCCAGATGTCATCTGCTGTTGGGACACGTCCCTCGGGCATCAGGTGTTTTTCTGTTGCTTCAAATCTGCGGATCACGGCTTGGAGATTTTTGATCGCCCCTGCAGTAGAACCAAAGAGAAAGCCATCTTCGAGTAGCTTCAGCGATGGTGCTACCACATCGGACCATTTGAGTTTTCCCCACTTTTCCCAAATGGTGCCCATGCCTGCCATCATACCCGGGGGACCAATGGCGAGAGGTCCATGGACGTTGGCATTGTCCTTTACGCTGCAGTTGTATTCTTTTTCATTGATGCCTCCGGGGGTACGCGTTGGCAGGATAGTGTACATGTGTTCGTGAGCCGCTTTGGGCGAAATTGAATTGGCGTCTATCGACCAGACTTGGCCCGTGGCGCCTTCCAGGATCACGGCACACAGTACATAACCTCCCACACCCGTAGATTGTGGCTGTAACATGCAGCATGCCATACTGGTCGCCACTGCTGCATCAAAGGCGTTGCCGCCCTGTTCGAGTATTCTCGCACCGACTCTTGCCGCCTCTGGAGGTCCGGCTGCAACTGCTCCTGTTGTACTGGTAACTTCTTGTCCCTCAGTCATATTCGTTTTTTTCCTGTGTTATTTCATTAATGTGCGCCAACATTACTTGGCGTCCGTTGATTGGCGCACATAAGGTGGCGTACTAAGTCAGAAGGGTTTTCTAACTCTGCCAGTTGGCCGCGCATGTCTTCTTGTGGGATGAACCAGGGGCGCATATACATGCCGAGGAGGACAGATCGAATTTCATCGGTTTGGTTTGGGCGAGCTGTATGCCAGCAGGCACCGTGCATGACAATGGCGCTTCCGCGTTTGCCGGTGAGGATTTTACCGCCGTCGATCCATTGGCTTTTGAGTTCGGGTGGTGGCGGTTCGCCTTTGAGGTGGCTTTGGGGCAGCATGGCGGTTGCGCCGTTTTCTTCGGTGAGATCGTTCAAAAGCCAGATGGTTTGACCTGCGAGACGGCCGGGTGGCCAGGGCGGTTGCACAGACCAATAAGGGTAGTCTGAATGCCAGCCAAAACTGTCTGCGCCGGGATAGACTGTATTGCCAGACCAGGTGGAGCAGACCATGTCGTCACCGAGGTATTTGCGCCACAGGGTTACGATGGTCGGGTGGGACATGAGTTCGAGAAAGATGGAGTGCTTGACGGCGATGCGCCCTACGCGCTGCGTTTTGGCTGCAAGCGATTGCTCGGTGGCTTCTTCTTTGAGGAGTTGCTCAAGAATACCGCGTGCTTTATCTGCTTTTTTTTCTGGGATGACCGAAGGAATGATGTGGAATCCCACTTCATCGAGATCGGTCATGATTTTTTTATAATCGAGATTTTTGGGCATTTTTGCTCCTGTTTTATTTCACTGCGTACTGCATCAATTTTTCTTCATCGATTTCAATGCCGAGTCCCGGGCGATCGGGCAGTTCGAGATAGCTGCCATTTCGGGTGAGGGAGTGTTTGAGGATTTGATCGCTTTTCAACTGAAAGCTCTGGTCGAAGTGTTCCATGATGACAAAGTTGAGGATGCCTGCCGAGAGCTGGAGTTGCGCGGCGGTGGAGAGGACGTTGCCCGCGCCGACGGCTGGGGCGAGTGGGATGTCGAAGGTTTCGGCGAGGTGGGCGATGCGTTGGCTGCCCGTGATACCTGTTCGCGCGAGGTCGGGCAGGAGAATGTCGGCGGCATGTGCTTCCAGAACAGCGCGGAATTGATAGGCGTTGTAATATTCCTGGCCGATGCAGATGGGCAGGGTGAGGTCGCGCGGCACTTCGGCATGGCGGCGGAGGTCTTCGCTGGGTACGGGCGATTCGAGCCAGAATACGTCGAATTTTTCGAGTTCTTTGCCCAGGGCAATTGCACCGGGTACATCGTAATGCCAGGTGAGATCGACGAGAATATCGACATCGGGACCAACGGCTTCGCGTGTGGCTTCTACGACGGCAACGGCATTTTTTAAGGGCCGATTGAGGTGATATTTGACCGCGTCGTAACCCATTTCAACGGCTTTGAGGGCTTGCTCAACACCGACTTCGGGTGTGGGACCATGTATATTGTTGTAGATACGCACTTTGTCGCGGTAGGGGCCACCGAGGAGGACGTAGCAGGGTACGTCGAGGGCTTTGCCCGATAGATCCCAGAGGGCGTTGTTGATGCCCGCAAGAGCAGCCGCGAGATAACCTGAGCGGTAACCGCGACCGCGCATGGTGCCGTAGGTCATGTCGTAGAGTTTTTCGCGGGCGAGCGGATTTTCGCCGATGAGTATGGGGGCAAACAGGCGATCTACGACTGCTTTGGTGGCTTCGGGCACGAGCAGGGACTGGCCTTCGCCCCATCCGACAAGGCCATTGTCGGCGGTGATTTTGACAAAGAGCGCTTCGGCATAACGCGCAGCTGCCATGTCGTCGATGGGAGGCGTTGTGTCATAAGAGAGCGATTTGCGAGAACGCGCATAATCGGGAATATTTTCAGCGATATTGGGACGGGGTAATTTGACGACATAGGCGTCGATTTGTTCTATTCGCATTTGTGATTCCTTTCTACCATTTGTCAATTATGCAACGCCCCAGCCAGGATACTTATCCGGATCAGCAAACTCCTGTCCCAATTCCAAAAAGCCGCGGGGACCACGCCTACCGTATTCAAATGGATCTTTTGTACCTTCCATCCAGCGATGCAATCTTTCTTCCATTTCTTGAAGTGCTGACCGCGCTTCAGCAGAATTCGCCAGGTTAACCATTTCGAGCGGATCTTCCTGCCGGTCAAACAGCCAGGGACCTCGCTCATTGGCAAACCAACGCGCATACGTATAGCGTTCGGTACGCACACCGCGCCAGCGTCCAACCCAACCGTCGCGATTGGGCCAACCGTGTGCCATATTCTGCAAATAGACAGATTCCGATCCACCAGGCGTTAACTCCGTATCTGCAGGTGCTTCGCCACCTTGCCACACGCTCGAAATATCTCGCCCTTGCAGACCTTGTGGTAAGGGTACGCCACAAGCACCAAGCAATGTAGGTACAATATCAATCGCACCAAAGAAAGCATCCGTTCGCGTACCTGCTTCAATAGCATCGGGCCAACGCACCACAAACGGCACATGGCAAGATTCTTCATAAGGTGTTGCTTTTGAAGCCCGCATCGACTCGTCCAACCATCTACTACTGGGTTTGCCATACCCATGGCTTGAAAGGTGATCTCCATGATCTGATGTATAACAGACAATTGTATTGTCTTTGACCCCCAGGCGATCCAGGGCTTCCAACAATCGCCCCATCTCTGCATCAAGTCCTGTACAACACCCGTAATAGTCTGCGAGTTCCTCATGTGCCCATGCTTTCATCTCGTCTGGTACATTACCCGGCACATCCATGTCCGCGGGATTATAAATATTATATTCGTCGGGATACTGCTTATATGGCCAGTGAGGAGGTCGCCAGGACACAAAGACGGCAAATGGATCGTCTGTTCGAGCATTCAGGTGTTTTTCTATAAATTGAATAGCCAAATCCGTTTCGTTCGTTGGAGCCCAGCCTCCGTAAAAGTTCGGGCCCTCATCGTTTTCGTAATAGGTTCTGTCGAAGTAGGCGCCCCGTCCTCTTCCGCCTGCCAGCGCCGCAAGATAATCCAGCCCGTACCGATTGTCGTCGCCGTACGGCCCTTTACCCAGGTGCCATGTACCCACGTGCGCAGTGCCATACCCATGCTCGCGCAAAGTGCCTGGCAAGGTTGGGATATCTCGTCGCGGACTGTACTCATTATCAATCACCAAATTTTGCCAACCATACCGACCGGTTAACAAAATCGCTCGATAAGGCGAGCACAGCGGGTGGTTGGAAAACATATTGTCACACACCATTCCTTCATCTGCCATCGCATCCAAAACAGGCGTTTGGATTATGTCATTGCCATTCGCCCCCAGCGCGCTATAACGCTGCTGGTCAGAAAATACGAATAGAATATTGGGGCGTTTCTCATTACTCATGGGAATTCCTTTCATAATGGTTACAGGAGGATCTTGAGCATGTTGCTCAGTAAACGATCCGCTACCGGGTCTGTGCCCAGGTTTTCGACAATGCGATGTGTGCAAAGAATGTATTTGCCATTGCCGTGAGTGATTTGTGTGAGGTCAGCGCCATGGAAGGCTTCGGTGACGCCGATGTAGTTTTGTTTGTGTTTGAGACCCGCATACCAGTCGTAGGTGATGTTGCCGCCGATCCAATCGGTTTTGGGTTCTACAATGGACCACTGGGAGGAGATGTTTTGATATTCTTGTCCCATCAGGCAATTTGAGGGCAAGCCATCGTAGAAGGGGTGGTCTTTGACGACATGACTGCACGGCGTCCACAACCCTTTGCCGGAGTAGAGTGATAGTGAGAATGGGAAGAGGATGTCTTTTTCAATGTAGCGAGACATACGGCTTTTTCCCGGCACCATTTCGAGGAGGTACATGGCTGGCAGGTTGAGAAAGAGTGCTGTGCCGCCGTTTTCAACCCATGTGGCAAGATCGGCGAAGCGGGTATCGGGTTTGCCGTTCCAACCCTGGAGGTTGATGAGTACGAGATGGTCTGTGGGGGAGTGAGTGGAGAAGGCGGTTGTGTTGGAAAGATATCTGCCGAGTGCGCCGTTGAGGTCGATAGTCGCAAGGGGTACATCTGGAATGGCGGATTTGCTTTCGTCGAGGACGTAGATGCTGGACTGGTTTTTGATGGGTTCTGGGTCGCCAGATGTGAATGTCAGTTCGATCTGGCATAGACCTTCGACGCCACTGGTGTTGATTTCGTAGGTCGCCAGGTCTGTGATGCCCGCAGGTATTGTTATTTGTTCGTTTATGTCGAGAAGATTTTGTCCATCGTTTGTGGTGATGCGAAGAGAGAGTGTGCCCGATAGATCGTTTTTGTCATTGACGGTGGTGAGCAGGATTTGAACGGATTCGCCTGCATAGACATTTTGTTTGCCGGGACGAATGGCGACATAACGGTCGGCGAATAC
>JAPPAB010000020.1 GCA_026705765.1 Gemmatimonadota bacterium | reverse complement strand
CGGCGTTCGGTACGAGCCCAAGGACCGCGAGCATCACCATCACTTTCTTTGCTCGACCTGCGACCACGCGTTCGACCTCTTCGGTTGCGTCGAGGGCCTCGATTCCCTGGTTCCAGACGGGTTTCAGATGACTGGACATGAGGTGGTATTGCTCGGCACCTGTGATGCGTGTGGCAATGCGGCGTGACGGTCGCCGAATTTTAGTCGGCGCCAGGGTACGGGCAGACCGCGCGGAGAGGACATTCCTCGCAATTCGGCGTGAGGCGGTGCCAGGTGTGTCCCAACCTCACAAGCAGGGCGTGGTATTCGTTGAAGAACAGGGCCAGCATGGCCATTATCCACCAGTCGAGAGACGATCAATAGGAGAACCTAAAGAATGAATATTGCATACATTTTCGCCACCGACATGTCGGCGACCTACAAGCTGGGCACCATGATCCTGCCGCAACTCGAAGCCGGTAACCACGGGGTGAACGTCGTCGGTATGTTCTTTTTCGACGACAACCTCTACTGCCTGCGCGAGGGCGACGAGGTGGGCGAGCGTCTGTCCAAGGTCGCCGCGGAGCAGAACATCCTCCTCATGGTCTGCGATCAGTGTGCCGTGCGGCGCAACCTTGCCGAGGGCACCTTCGAGCAATGCGGTTCGGGCGACGTCAAGGCGAAGGGCCTGGTGGCCGGCGTGAGCGCAGGCTGTTTCCCGCAGCTATACGCCGCACTCGCCCCCGCCGCGCCCGACTTGGTCATCACCCTTTAAGTTAGGAAACTAAAGTGCCCTTGTCAGAGAGACTTCCCGTTACTGTTCTGTCCGGCTTTCTCGGCGCAGGCAAGACCACTCTACTCAACAACGTGCTCAACAACCGCGAGGGCATGCGCGTCGCGGTCATCGTCAACGATATGAGCGAGGTCAACATCGACGCGACGCTCGTTGAGCGCGGCGGTGCGGAACTCTCGCGGACCGAGGAGAAGCTGATCGAGATGTCGAACGGTTGTATCTGCTGCACGCTGCGAGACGACCTGCTCGCCGAGGTCTCACGGCTCGCGCAGGAGGGACGCTTCGACTACCTGCTCATCGAGTCCACGGGGATCTCGGAGCCTATTCCCGTCGCTCAGACCTTCACCTTCGAGGACGAGAACGGTGTGAGCCTGGGTCAGGTTTCGCGCCTCGACACGATGGTCACAGTCGTGGACGCGGCGAGTTTCCTGCGGGACTACGCCGCCTCCGAGGCGCTCCAGGACCGGGGTGAGTCGCTGGGCGAAGAAGATCACCGGACGGTGACCGACCTGCTCATTGACCAGATCGAGTTCGCCGACGTCATCGTACTGAACAAGCTCGATCTCGTGAGCGACGATCAGGCTTTGGAGGTCGAGGCCATCGTGAAAGCGTTCAACCCCGGCGCGGAGGTCATCATGGCGACGCACGGACAGGTCCCGCTCGAATGCGTGCTCGACACGGGCCTGTTCGACTACGAGAAGGCGGCGAGCTCCGCCGGCTGGATTCGAGAGCTTCAGGGTGAGCACACGCCGGAGACCGAGGAGTACGGGATCTCGAGCTTCACCTATCGGACGTCGCAGCCCTTCGACGCCGAGAAGCTGTGGGCGCTCCTGCACGACGACGAGAACTGGAGCGGCGTGCTCCGCTCGAAGGGTTTCTTCTGGGTCGCCGCTGACCATCGGATTCTCTACGAGTGGTCTCAAGCCGGCGGCGTCATCAATGTGAACCCCGTTGGGATGTGGTGGGCGGCCGTGCCTCGCGAACACTGGGGGCACCCCGAGGGTCAGCGCCCTGACCAGCATCCGGACTGGCATCCTCGCTTCGGCGATCGCGCGCAGCAACTCGTCTTCATCGGCCAGCAGATGGACGATGCGTCGATGCGTGCTCGCCTCGACGCGTGTCTGCTCGACGAGCATCTCGCCTCCGCTAACAGCAAGACCTGGGCAGGGTTCCGTAACCCGTTTCCGGAACTTCAAATGGTCGAGGAGTCAGAATGACCGAAACGGCCTCATGAATCCTGAGCGTTTCTGCACCGTTTTGTTTCAACGTCAACGAGGGAGAACACCTATTGATGAAAAACGCCAACCTCAGCCAACGTTTGACCGATGCTTTGAACCTCGCCGTGCCACCGCTGGTAATCACATTCACAAACGATTAATTTCAGGAGGAATCATTTATGAAAGACATCAGGCCGTTTTCATTCCCTTTAATTTGGGGACTTTTTTTTTGCCTTGTTCACGGCAATGCATTTGCCCAGGGTCAAGGCACAGTAGTCGATTCCCAGACCCGCCAAATCCTGGTGGGAGCCAATGTCAGAATTGAGGGAACCAACACGGGGACCACAACCGATGCACAGGGCGCTTTCTCTTTGGCTGTTGAGACAAATCAACGTATTGCAATTTCCCACACGGGCTATCTCACGCGCATTGTTTCAGGAGAATTTCTACAAAAAGAAAGAGTTATCGCCATGACGCCCATTGCAGTGCAACTGGAGGATGTGGTGGTTACGGCCAGGCGCAGTGCGCAGCATCTTGAAAAGGTGCCTCAAAAAATAGATGTCATATCGAGAACGGATCTGGATCGCACCGTGGCCGATGATCTGACCGATGCGCTCAAAAAACAAACGGCCATTGATATTATTCAATATCCCGGCCTTCTGTCCGGCGTGGGCATTCGCGGGTTTCGCCCGCAGTTTTCCGGCCTGAATCAGCGCAGCCTGCTATTGATCGACGGGCGGCATGCCGGGGCCTCGAATCTGGCGACCATCGATCTCAACAATATCGAACGAATCGAAGTGATGAAAGGGCCGGGATCGGCGCTGTATGGCGCTCAGGCCATGGGAGGCGTGGTCAACATCATCAGCCGGAAATCCACGTATTTGCCGCGCATTGACCTCGCGGCATCGTACGGATCTTTTGGGACATTCGGCGCATCGCTGTCTGCTGGCGGGCCCATCGGCAACGGGTTCGATTTTGATCTGGGCATCAACCTTTCCGACCAGAACAAGGACTATCGCATTGGAAAAGGCAATGTGTTCCAGGGCATGGTCGGCAGCGACGAGGCCGTTGTCACCTATGCCGATGGCACCACAGCCACCAAAACCGAACGGGGAGACGGCGAGATCCGCCCCAACACCAAATTCAGCAAAAACCAGGGTCGTCTCCGGCTGGGTTACCAGATAGACGAGATCTGGCGGCTGGACAGTTCGGTCAGCCGCTTTATCGCGCGCAATGTAGAAACCCCCGGAGATATTTTTTACGGCGCCGAACGAGCCGGCCGGAAAAATGCCGAGAATTTATCCGGCGACGTCCAGTTTGCGGGGCTGGTGGGCAACCACGCCCTCCAGTTCAAGACATATGCGTCAGAAGAAGTCTCCGAGTCCTACAATCTAAGGGGCATACCTTTCATATCCTTTACCCGGCGCAACACCTGGTATGGTGCTCAAATACAGGACGCCTTCGCTTTGGGGTCGCACTTACTCACGCTTGGCGCAGATTGGAGCTCGTCCAATACCGAGGGAAAAAGCTGGAGCGCAGCCGATACGCCTCGTGCCCCATTTAGTCCCAATTACGGCATCCATACGCAAGCGCTTTTCATCGAAGGAAGTTTCAATTTCCTGAATGAGCACCTCACGACCACGGCCGGAGGACGGCTCGATCGCATCACCTTCGACGGCAAGCAAACGCCCCTGCTCACATCCTTTAATCCGGGCGAAGAAACCTTTACCACATTCAATCCAAGCGCGGGTTTCAAATATCGCATAGAATCATCGGGCTTGCATGTGCACAGCACTATAGGCAGAGCTTTTGTTACCCCTGATGCTTTCAATGTGGCCGGTTTTTCCGAAACCGGCACCGGCACCGGAAACGTGGCCATTACTGAAGGCAATGCCGATCTATATCCTGAAAACAGCATCACACTTGATCTGGGTGCAGGACTTACGAGACCGGATATGGGATTGGATATCGACATCACGTTTTTCCGCACCCGCGTCAACGACCGCATCACGCGACAAACCACCAACCCGGTTGGACAGGTTACGGCATCCGGCGACACGATTGCTTCCCGCACGACCTTTGTCAATGCCAACCGATCCAACATGCATGGCATCGAGTGGAAAGTCTCTTATGACCTGGGCGCCCGTCGCAATTATGCGTATACCTTCCGCTTTTTCGCCAATGCCACCCACACGCTCAAAGCCGAAGATGTGACGGTAACCCCGGCCACGGGTGCCGAAATGCGCCGGGACATTCACAACGTGGCAAATACCAGCCTGTCCTGGGGCGCAGAATATGACGACGGACATTTTTTTAACACGCGCCTGACCGGACGCTATGTGGGCAACCGCAAAGATACGGATTGGACCGACGCCAAACGTCCGGAGGTACAATATCCGGCATTTATGGTCGCAGATCTGGTGTCGTCTTTCAAAATCGGCGAACGCTATACCGTGTCGCTTTATTTGAACAATCTAACCGACGAAAACTATTACGAAAAGCGGGGCTATAACCTGCCGGGCCGCTCCGCGCGCATGCAATATGCGGTGCGTTTCTAATCCACTATAAAGGATGCTGTCATGGACGTTACAACTCCAAGAGGGAAAATCATAGAAGCCGAAGGCGGGGGCCAGATGGAGGTGTTTCCGGTCGCTCTGTCCGAAGACAAGCTCAAAACCATTCTGGAGGATGTTTTTCAAAATTACTGGCAGGACATTCACTTTGGTCCGCTCATTCAGGGCGCGGCCTGGGAAGTGGGCGCCCCCAATGCACCCAAACGCATCACGTTGAACAACGGCTACCTTACCGTGGATTTTGGCCCCTGGCATTTTCACCTGTGCATCGGCGAATTTAAGGGCGCATCGCCCGAACTGGCTCGGCAGCGGAGGACATCGCGCGCGGAGTTTTACCGCCGCCTCAATCTCGATGGCCACCCCTCAAGCTGGGGTTTCCACATGTTCAACGGCAAAGGCGAACAGCAAATGACGGTGTTTTTTCCCAATCCGTTTTTTGTGAGCGTGCCGGAATTCAAAAAGCTCGATCCGCCTGACTGGTCGCGCCTGGGGATGTGGAACGCGCTTCGCAAAACGCACCTGGGGCTTGATCCCGATTCGTTCGATCAGAAGGCCCGGAAATTCTACCACGGATAAACTGCTGCAGGAGCGCAGGAAATACCGAGAAAGAGGCAAGGGACTCCCTTGCTCTCCTGCCCCCCGCAGCATTCCTGCCCGTTTGCCGGCCAGAGACCTGTCCCGCAAACTCAGCGTGGTGCTCACAGACCGCGTCAGCGTGGGCATATTGCCGGTGCGAGACCTGGTGGCGCTGGGGCGGTATCCCCATGCGGATTTTCACATCGAGATTTTTGCCCAGGACCAGCGCATAACCTGGTGTACCAGGCGCAACGGTTCCGTTCGGGAGCACCATTCCGTTTATGATCTGATTGCCGCAATACAGAAAGAATCCTGGCCAGTTGATTAAAAAACCGCCTGAAATATTGCGCATAGCCTGTTTGCATGTGGCGCCCATTCCCGGTGATCTGGCGCACAATCAACGCCTGGTGGAAACGGGGCTGACCGTTGCAGCGCGTTTCAAAGCCGACTGGGTGCTCACACCGGAGCTATGCACCTGTGGTTATGCCTTTGCCGAACGCATTGGGACGGACTGGATTGCGCCGCAGCCGGATGCTTGGATGCGAAAGATTCAACGCATCAGCGCCCGATTCGGTCTGGTCGTCTTTTTGTCACATCCCGAACGCGATCCACAGGACGGGCGGTGTTACAATGCGGTTTCTGTGTTCGACCATCGCGGCATCTGTATTGGGAAACACCGGAAGATCAGCGTGATTCCCGGTTCTGAATCATGGGCGACTCCAGGAGTGAACGCGGTGCCTCTTCCCACTGTGCCTTTGAAAGCCGGTGTGCTGATCTGCGCCGATGCCTATCCGGATACCTGGGCGAACAGGCTCAAAACGCAGGGCGCGCAACTGCTCGTTTCACCGGCTGCGTGGGGGCCGGGTTTGTATGGCCCGAACGGCGAATGGGAGCAGCGTACGTGCGAAACAGGACTGCCGCTGGTGGTGTGCAACCGAACCGGCAAGGATGTCCATCTCGATTTTACCGATGCCGAAAGCGCCGTCATTAAAATGGGCGAGCGCCTGCTCTCATTTACATCGCCCCGGTCAACTGTGCTGATTTTTGATTGGGACCTCATTGGCCAGCGTCCCGTTTCTCCAGCCTATCAACGAATTCCGCTGTGATCCTGTTTGCCTGAAGGAGAAAACGATGAACCTGCGCATGCTTCCAGTCTGGTTTTGTGCAATGGGCTTGTGGGGGGCGGACCTCAAAGCCGATGAATTTCCAACCACGCGGTCTGTGCTCGTTCAGGACAAAGCGCATGTGCGCTATGCCCAATGCTTTGCGATCGCCTATGAGGGGGATGTTAAGATTATCGATGTGACCCAACCCTGGCCGGACGCTTCCGCATCCTTCCGCTATGTGCTGGTACCCAAAGGCGCGCCGGTCCCGGAGGCGCATAAAAAAGAACACATCATTCGCGTGCCTATCCAGACGATCGCCGTACTGTCAACCACGCATTTGCCGCATCTTAAATTGCTCGGTCAATACGGGTCTCTCATTGCGGTCAACAATCCAGATGGCATTTACGATTCCGACCTGCGCCGGAAAGTAGATGCCGGCCATCTGCCCGCCATTGGAAGAGGCAATCAGATCGATCTGGAAAGGGTGCTGCAACTCAACCCGGATCTGGTAATGGCCGTGGGCCAAGCCAATAGTCAGTACATTTCCCATCCCGCCCTGCAAGAGGCTGGCGTGCCCGTGGTGATCAATGCGGAATACGTCGAACCTACCCTTCTGGGCAGAACCGAATGGCTGAAATTCACGGCGGCGTTTTTCAACCAGGAGGCGCTGGCCGAACAGATATTCGATGATATCGTCGCGCAGTATGCGCGGTATGCCGATTTGACGAAAGGGTTGGCGGAGACGGCGAAACCCCTGGTTTTCGGCGGGGCGCTGTCTCGCGGCACGTGGTATGTCGCCGGAGGAAAAAGCTATGTCGCGCAGTTGCTCTTAAATGCAGGCACAAGATATGTGTGGGCACATGATGATACTCAAGGCAGTTTGCCCCTGGATTTTGAGGCGGTATATGAAAAGGCGGCCACTGCGGACTTCTGGATCATCGGGCGCAACACATGGCATGCCCGATCCGATATGCTGCAGGAAGATGCGCGCTACAGCGCCTTCAAAGCGTTCCAAAACGGTCAAACATACAATTTCAACGCCAGGGTCAACGCTACGGGAGCCAATGATTACTGGGAAAACGGCGTTGTGGAGCCGCATCTCATTCTGGCCGATCTGATCCACATTTTTCATCCGCATACCCTGCCGAATCACGCATTGAAATACTATCGCAAAATCGCTCCCTGATCCCATAAGGATCGAGGCGTTCATGGAAACCCTGCAAATCACTCATGTCATTTACCTGCTCTCTTCCCTGCTGTTTTACCCGGTCATCATCGCCCTGTTGTTTCTCGCGTGCTGGATGTTGGTCTGCTTGGGGGAATTTGCCCGCGAAAGCCTGCAACGCCGCAAGAAGCGATTTCATGTGCGTGCCAAATATATGGCCCAATGCGATGCCCTGATTGAAGCCCAATCAGGCGCACACCTGGAAATCGCCCTAGAGGAAGTAATTCACGATGCTGAGCAGCAAAGCACACGCGCCCTGGATAGCGTCCGGTTCGCCATTCGCGTGGGGCCTTCCCTCGGACTGATCGGCACCCTGATTCCCATGGCGGGCGCGCTTCAGGGATTGTCGCAGGGCGATCTGCCCGCGCTGTCTGGAAATATGGTCACCGCCTTTTCCACGACAGTACTCGGTTTGGCGGTCGGCACGGTGGCCTATGTGCTGGCGCTGGTCAAAGAAAAGTGGGTTCGGGAAGATATTCAGGCTCTTGCCTTTTACATTGAAAGGCGGCATGACCAAGTGAAATCAATCCCGGAACAGATCTTTTGAGAGGAAGGGATCATGCGTTTTGTGAACAAAATCAACCACTCAGAGGCGTTGCGTCAGAACAGCCACGATCCGATGGCTGGCGTAACCAATTTATTCGATGTCAGCATGGCCTTTGTGGTCGCCGTCATCATGGCGCTTTTTGCGCTGTTGCCCATGCACGAGCTGTTGCGCCCAGATGCGGAATGGACCCTGGTGCGAACCACGCCACAGGGTGAAACCGAGGTCATTTCGCGCAAAGACCGCGAAATCAAAGTCCAGAAGGTAACGGAAAATTCCCTGTCCGGGAATGGCACCCGGCTGGGCATTGCCTATCAGCTCGAAGATGGACGGGTGATTTACGTGCCCGAAAAAGAATAGCTCTCCCTGTGCAGTGAAAGGAATGAGGACGTGAAAAAAAGGATCGGATGTGTCTTGCTTTTGCTGATCCTGGCGGTTTTGAACGCCTGTCAAACCGCTACGGAAGACGCGGTACAAAATGAAAAAAAGCCAGCGGTTGCCGTCATCAGCCTGCATGCTTTCTGGGAACTTAAACAGGCGGCAAGGGAACTTGAAGCCCATATGGATGTGGATATTTTCGGCCATGGCAAACCGCCGTTTCCCTCTTTCGAAGGGATCGATCTGACAAAGTACGATCTCGTATTTGCCGAGGGCATTGGTGCGAAACTCGGATTTCACATCGACCAATTCGACGCGGCCAAAACAGCGACAAAGGTGGTGGTTGTCAAGCCTCAATACATACAGGGAAATGTATCCCTTGACGAGCATCCTGACCTGGAACAGTACTGGGCCAACAACAGCCGGGAAAACGTGCGGCGGCTAATGCATTACCTCGGCGCAAACCTGCTCGACTTGCCTATCGAAACACAGCCGCCCATCGCATATCCAGAGCATGCCTTTTACCATCCCGATGCACCGGAACTGTTCGTCAGCCATCGCGCCTATCGGAACTGGCACGAGCAGATCAGAGAAAAGCGTCATCGCCCCTCCAAAAATCCTTTGAACATCGGCATCGTTTTCTATCAGGATAACTATATCAAAGGAAATACCGCGTATGTCGATTCCCTCATTCGCAATGTGGAACGCCGGGGCCACCAGGTTTTTCCTTTGATGGGAAAAAGCGGTTTTCTGTTTGATCCGTATCTCATCGAGGATGGGAACAGCCTGGTGGATGCGCTGATTTTTTGTGGCACGAAAATCAACTGGTTCGACTACGAAAAAGGGCAACAGCATGCCCATGCGCTCAATGTGCCCATTTTATCCGGTATCAATTACTATCTCGGCACACCGGATCAGTGGCGCGACAACATCGGCGGGCTATCGCCCGATATGACCCCTCAGGTCGTTTACAGCGAAACCGACGGTATCATTGAACCCATCGTCATATCCGGGCGCGTTGCGGATGAAACCGGCCAGCCGAAAAATCAAATTATACCAGACCAACTCGACTGGCGCGTGGAACGCGCGCTGGCCTGGGCGCAACTGCGGCGCATGCCCAATCGCGAGAAGCGGCTCGTCATTCCCTATTACAGTGAGGGTGCAGGCAAGGCGAATATCGGCAGTGATCCCGATTTCTATTTAAATGTTCAGGCCAGTCTGGTGAACATTCTGGAGGCCCTGAAAGAAGCGGGATATAACGTAGGAGAAGAGCCGCTGCCCGACGTGGAAACACTGAGCCGGATGATGGCCGAACAGGGTTCCAACATAGGCAACTGGGCACCCGGTGAGATGGGCAAGCGCGTGGGGCAGGGACATGCCATTACCATTCCCGAAAACACCTATTTGAACTGGTTTGGAGAACTTGCGGAGAAAAAGCAAAGAGAAATGATCGACAACTGGGGGGCGCCGCCGGGCAGTATCATGGTGCATACGGCACGCGACAGCCAGCGCATGATCGTGATTCCCAAAATTCAGTTTGGCAATGTACTGCTGGTGCCGCACCCCGACTGGGGTTATAAACAGGATGAGGACGTTTTGTATTCCAAAGACCAGTTGCCGCCGCACCACCAGTATTTCGCCTTTTTCGAGTGGCTCCAGCAGGTGTACAATCCCTATGCGATGCTCACTATGTTCACCCAGCTTTCACTCATGCCGGGCAAAATGGAAGGGCCAGCCAGAACCGACTGGGTGGGTAGGCTCATCGGCAATATGCCCCACATTTATCCCACACCCCTCCAGGGCAATGCGGGCATTGGGAACAAGCGCCGGGCCAGTGCATTAACCATTGGATTCATGCCCACAATTGTCGCATCCGAACTGTATGAAAACCTGCACGAGTTGCGCAACAAGATCGCCCGCCTGGAGGAAAATCTGCCAGCGGCGGTGCGCGCCGAACTGGAAACAGGCATTCGCCAGGAGTGCGAACGCCTCCATCTGGCACGCGACCTGGGACTGGATATTCAACGGGCACCGTTTGATCAGCTTGCCACAGCCACCCGCACTTACCTTGAAGAAATCAACCGCGAGCATATCCCCTATGGACCGCATACCCTCGGCGTGCCTCCCAAGGGACAGCCTCTCGTTGACATGGTGCGCTCAATGCTGGGGCGTGAATTCCGCGAAGCGCTTGTTGCACACAGGGCCGACGTTTCTCCCGATACGCTGGCCAAAATCATTCTCACAGATCTTCTGCTTACAGGTGAAACCCCGCAGGATATTCAGCGCACGCATCTCAAAGCCGCATCGGAAGAAATCGAAAGCTATTTGCAGCGCGCACTGGATTACAAAGCGCGCATTGAGGCGGCGCGGGAAGAAGTGCCGCGCATTTTATCCGCTCTTGAAGGCCGGTTCATCGAACCCGGGGAAATGGATGACGCCATTCGCAATCCCGACGCCCTGCCCTCGGGGCGAAATCCGTATCACTTCGACCACCGATCCATGCCCACCCGCGAAGCCTGGGAAGTGGGCCGCCGCCTGGCCGATGACATGCTCAAACAGCATGTGGAAAAGCACGGAGTGTATCCACGGCGGGTGGGTTATGTGCTCTGGTCCTCTGAAATCACCAAGAACAAAGGCATTCTGGAAGCGCAGGTTTTTTACTTGCTCGGCGTGCGCCCGGTGTGGAATCAGCGTGGCTGGATTGCGGGCATTGAAGTGATTCCCCAACACGAACTCAACCGGCCCCGCGTGGATGTTTTCGTCACAACGTCCGGCACGTACCGCGACCATTTCATGGACAAAATCCGTCTGATTCACAAGGCCGTCAAATTGGTTTCAGATGCAGATGAGCCCGATAACATCGTGCGGTTGCACACCGAAGCAGCCTATCAAAAACTGGCCGCTACCGAACCCTCCGCCGAGCATGCCCGATCCCTTGCAAGTATCCGCGTGTTTTCCGAAAACGTGGGCGCATATTCCCCCTCCATTCAGTTTGCCATACACGCAGGCGGTACCTGGGAGGACGACGGCAAAATATCCGATCTCTATATGACGCGCCTGAGCCATGCTTATGGCGAAAATACCGTGGGAGAATACGTTCAGGATTTGTTTCGCCAGAACATTGAAACCGTTGATATTGCTGCATTCGGGCGCACATCAAACGTGTATGGTGTGCTCGACCACCCCATGGTCGCCGCCTATTTTGGCGGCATGAATATGGCCGTGCGCAACACCACGGGCCGCAAAATCGATCTTTACATCCACAATTTGCGCAATCCCCAATCCGAACGCGTCGAAACGTTGGAGCGTTTTTATTCGCGCGAATTGCGATCTCGCTATTTCAATCCCAAATGGATTCGAGGCATGATGGATCACGGTTATGATGGCGCGCGCTATATGACCGAGTTCACCGAAACCATGTGGGTGTGGGAAGTCACGTCACCCGATCTGGTTTCCGACGAGGATTGGAACCGCATTCATCAAGTTTACATGAAAGACGAATACGACCTGGGGTTAGAGGATTATTTTTCTGAGAACAACCCCTATGCCGAACAGACGATGATGGCCACGCTTTTGGAAGCGGCGCACAAAGGCTACTGGCAGGCAACCGATGAGGTTTTACAGGATGTTGCCCAGCAGTTAGCGCAGTCCGTTTCCGATCACGGCCCGGCTTGTAATTCGGGCATCTGCAACAGCCCATCCCTTGAAACATTTGTAACCGAATTGCTCAACAAAACACCCGGTGTTCAGGCACTGGCGCAGCCCTATCAGGATGCGATCAACATTGCACGCCAGGCGCGTTATGATCTGCCGCCTGCACCTGCAGAGCCGATGACGGGATACGAAATGACGGATGTTGTACGCACGGTCGCCGATCATCTGTCAACGCACAAAACCACATATTTCGCAATAGGCATCATCAGTGCGCTGCTGGTGGCTTTCGGCTGGTTCAGACAGCGCAGAAACACATGGTAATGCCCGTTGACCGATCAATCAGGAGATCACATTGAACGCACACATACACCCCGTTTCATCTATTCCCGATGCGTATGCCTACCTCAAGACCCTGCATCCTAACTGGGATTTGGTTTTAGGGGTGCCCGATGGGAGCGGGTGGCTGCGCGGTTCGGATTTGCTTTTTCCAGATGCAATGCCTTTCCGCGACCTGCTCCAGGTACTGGGCACACGGCGAGAAACCGAAGACCGCCGAGCAATGGTCGCTTCTTTTTTTCTGCGCTTTGGCTGGTCTGCCGGGGTGGCCATTGCGCCTTTTTTGCTTTGTCGGGCTGTGCCCAATATGTCGCTCGATAACATCAGTTTCAAATTCGGCGAATATGGCCTATTTGAACGCGTGGCTCTGCACCGGGCCGAAGGGGTGATCGGTGCGGACGAGGGACAAACGGAAGACCTTCGCCGATATTTGCGTCAAACGCTGGTGGGCCAGGCCACGCCCATCGTCGATGCTTTGCATGCGTGGTCGCGGTTTTCCGTTCGCGCAATCTGGGGCATGATCACTTCTTCCTGGGGCAGTCAGTTTGTGCAAGTGATGCAGCATCTGGATGTTTCGCATGCGGGATGGACCGAAGCAGAGCATTTTTTCGATGGAGATGGAGAGATGCAGCAAATGCGTCCGCATTTTTACGATGTATCGCATCAGGGACGCACGCGGGTCTTCCACCGCAGGAGTGCCTGCTGCCGGTACTATCTCATGCCGGAGGGCAATTATTGCGCCAGTTGCCCGCTTATTCCGCAAGAAGAAAGCATCCGCCGGAACAAGGAATGGATGGCGCAGGGCAATGCGTAGCCATTGACCCCGATTACAGATTGGCACGCTATGAACAAATCGATGTGCTTTTCTTGAGGAGACGGATCTCGATGTCTGTTCTTTCAGCGCAAAAGGCGCCTGCGGGCATTTCCCACCGAATGATCTTGGCGCTCGGATTGTTTCCGTTGCTGTTTTTCGTCTTTGTTTTGAGCCTGTCGCTGGGATCGGTGCATATTCCATTTGTGGATATCCTGGCGATTCTGGCGGGAAAAGAAACCGCCACCCCGGCTTGGGCATCGTGTATACCATCCGCCTTCCCAGGACCATCACCGCAGTACTGGCGGGCGCGGCGCTTTCCGTAGGCGGATTGCAAATGCAGACGCTGTTTCGCAACCCGCTGGCGGATCCCTTTGTGCTGGGCATCAATGCAGGCGCGAGCCTGGGTGTGGCCATCGTGGTGCTGGCAGTGGGCACTGCGAGCGGTGCGCTCATTGCAGGGCTGGGAATTTTGGGCGATTTGAGTCTTGCGGCAGCGGCCAGCCTTGGCGCCGGCACGGTGCTGGGTTGCGTTTTGCTGGTTTCCCGAAAAGTGCAAAGTGCCATGACGCTACTCATCCTGGGCCTGATGTTCGGGTATGCCACGGGCGCTTTTGTGAGCATTCTGATTTACTTCAGCGTTCCCGAACAGATTCAATCCTACATCATCTGGACGTTCGGGAGTTTCGGAGGCGTTTCATGGAAACAGATACCCGTTTTAGGGTCTGTGGTCGCCCTGGGGCTTCTGGTGGGTTTTTTGTGCATCAAGCCGCTCAATGCCCTGTTGCTGGGCGAAAATTACGCACGAAGCATGGGCTTGAATGTGAAACGCGTACGCATCTATATCCTGATCAGCGCCTCGATGCTGGCCGGCGCCACAACGGCGTTTTGCGGTCCCATCGCCTTTCTGGGACTGGCTGTGCCCCATCTTTGCCACAGCTTACTGCACACCTCTGATCACCGGGCGCTGATGCCTGCAGTGATATGCATGGGCGCAACGCTGGCCTTGTTTGCAGACCTCATTGGCCGCTTGCCGGGCAGTCAAATGGTGCTGCCGCTCAATGCCGTGACTTCGATTCTGGGCGCACCCATTGTGATTTGGTTTATTCTGCACCGGAAGAATCTGAACGCGGCGTTTTCCAATTGAGGCAGCGTTCACGGAGCGGTTCACCTCCGTCGTCTCCAGTCGGTCCCGCGTGTTCTGCCGCCCATTCTCCAAGTCGCGCAGATAGACCCACTCGTGTTTGAGCGCGCGCCAGGGACGCTCAATGAAGGGGAATTGCAAAGGACGAGACTCCCGTACTGAAAGAAAGCCTTGACGATAACTGAAAATCGACTATCATGAAATCCATGAAAAGAGCGAAGCAACAGATGATCGTCTTGGAAGCCCTTAGCGAGGCGGACGGCCCTCTGTCCGCCAGGGAACTGTGGAGCCGCCTGAGCGGAAGTGGAGAGAGTATCGGTCTCGCCACGGTATATCGCGCGCTCCAACGGGGTGTTGAGGAAGGCACGCTGGAGGCCGTTGAGGTGTTGGGCCGCGGCGTTCGGTACGAGCCCAAGGACCGCGAGCATCACCATCACTTTCTTTGCTCGGCCTGCGACCGTGCGTTCGACCTCGTTGGTTGCGTCGAGGGCCTCGAGTTCCTGGTTCCAGACAGGTTTCAGATGACGAGACATGAGGTGGTGTTGTTCGGAACCTGCGATGCGTGTGGCAATGCGGAATGACGGTCACGGTCACCGAGCTGGCTTGTCTCGAAGAAGGCTGCGCGCCCGTCG
>JAPPAB010000019.1 GCA_026705765.1 Gemmatimonadota bacterium | reverse complement strand
CCCGTGGTGAATCTCTACGACCACATCTACGCCATCCGCAACGACCGGGTGATTTTGGCGCTCTGTGTTTTTTCGTTTTTTGGGGATTGTACATCTCTCGCCATCATCTTAAAGCAGTCCTTCTCAAAGCCATCAATCCACAACACCCCATTGACGACAGCCGGGAACTCTTATCTTACCGCACCGCTATTTTGGGGCTGCTTATTGGAACAGTTTTTATTTTTTTCTGGTTGTATCAATCCGGCATGGAGCCCTCAACAATCGCCTTTTACATGGTAGCCACCTTTGTCATTTACGTAGGCATAGCGCGCATCGTAGCGCAAACTGGCATCCTTTTTGTGCAAGCCCCAATCAGCGCACAGGTTTTCACCATTTATTCTCTCGGTGCCCACGCCTTTTCGATGCCCACGATGACATCACTCGCCCTCTCCTACGCACTTACGAACTATATTCGCGGTCTGTTTATGCCCGCGTTGATCCATATCGCCAAACTATCCGAATGGATCAAAGCCGACCACCGCAAACTTTTAGGCGCAGTCTTTTTGGGACTGGTCGTCGGCTGTCTGACGTTTATCTTCTATGTCATTCCCCTGGGTTATGAAAGGGGGGCTTTCAACTTTAATGACATTCCGCTCAAATCGGGTATCAATCGGATCTATCCGGTGATCCTCAGCAAAATTGTCAATCCCTTTGATGCCGACTGGCAAAGACTGGGCTTTTTTGGCGGCGGCGCAGCATTGATGGGATGCCTCACATTCTTACAATATCGCTTCCCCTGGTGGCCCCTGCATCCCATTGGCCTGACTGTTTGCAGCACCAATGTCGCCCGCAGCAATCAGGTCTCTATTTTTATTATTTGGGCATTCAAATTGTTCGTACTGCATTTTGGCGGTGTCTCTGCTTATCGTCGTTTTCAGCCTTTCTTTATTGGCCTGCTTACAGGTTATGGTCTGGGAGTCGCGCTGTCTTTTATTGTCGATGCCCTGTGGTTTTCCGGTCAGGGACATTACGTACACAGGTGGTAAGCAAACGCGCGAAAGACAGTGCCAAATATTAAAAAGCCGACGTAAAACATCGGCTTTTCTTGAAAATCTGCCCTATCTACCTCAAAACGCGATCATCAAACCCATAGGTGCTGGCTCAAAAACTGCGCTATCAAATAGATTCAAAACCCAAATCGCGCCGAGGACACCGATCAGGATATTCACCCGTTTTTCACTGGATTTAACGTCTCGATGACGCGCCTCCCACTCGGTATAGCGCGTCCCATCCTCATTTGGATATCGCTGGTTTACATGTTGAAATATATTCGTCTGATTGTAGTGATCGCGGGCACTCTGAAAATTCCGATACTGAAACTGCAGCGCGACAGACGTACCAACCACTGCACCGAGAAATGCGTATCCCTTTTTCTTGTACCCCCGGTAATACTGTCCCCATCCGGGAAAGACCAAAGACCGCATCGCAGCCGACAAGCGTTTGGTCTTCAGGCGGCGCGCGGCCTCCTCACCGTGCAACAAAGCCCACCAGAACGCGCCCGGATCTGCATTCTCAAAATATCCCCGGTTCAATCGGTTATTCAGAGCAAAAGCCTCTCGAAATGCCCAATCGGCACGCAGAGAGTCCCCCGCTGCAAGATAACAACATCCCAGATCATAAAACAGACGCGCGCGTGAATCTCGATTCATCGGCGTCAGCTTCGGCGAGAGTTGCGCCACACCCGGCACAGCCAACAAATACCCTATCGCACCTCCATAATCACCCTGTTTGTAGCGCGCTTCAGCCTCTTGAACATAAGGCGGAACATCCTGAGCACCTGCAATACCAAAAGCGCAAATAAGCGCCATAAAAATAAAAACTCTCATTTCAATCTTCCCATCAATTCGGATCGGCCTGGACAAAAGGCACCAGAAACGGGGGTGCGCTTTTAAACAGAACAATATGATTTTGTGCATCCCATACATACACACCGCCATCATGAGAGACAGTCAAACCCACAGGATCTAAAACCAGATCATCTATAACACGCCATCGCAATACAGGCTGTCCGTCAGCATTAAAAACCATAATTCGATCCCGAGCCAGTACAAATACAGCCCTGGGACCACTGCCAACCCACACGGCAAAAACACCATCGGACAACACAACCTCTTCCCAAACAGGCTGTGACCCCATGTGGCTTGTATCTGTGCGAAATACCTCTCCCAATGCCGTCACCATCCAGATATCAGGTCCCAAAACCGCAAGACTCTGGATCGCACCTTCAATGCCCGTATCATAAGACCCGCGTTCAATAATGGTATTTACATTAAATGAGAATGCCTTTAACCTCTGTCCAATACCCACCCAAATCGTGCCATCTCGCGCAATCGTTATCGCGGTAGGCAACTCAGAATCCGCAACGCGCCAGTCCTCGTATTGCCAGGGAATCTCATAGATTCTCAACTGAGACGACCGAAACGCAAAAAACTGCACCTCTCTGGTCTCTGACAAAATGCCGCAGAGCAATACAGTGGGAAGAACGCGGATTCCAGCAGAGACCGCGACAACTGAGAGAGATTCCAAGTGCAACCCCGCGCGGTTGGGCACGGACAGTACGCGCGGATCACCCTCATATCCCGTATGATCGACCTCACGTATGGAAATGGCATCAGATGTCGCGAGCAACGCCAGGGCGGGACTTGCAAAAGTAGTAGCGGACGTCAAAGCCACAAACACATTCGGTGCCTCGACAATATTGAAATTGAGTCGCCGTTGATACGGGTATATAAACATCTCGCGACTATCGAGCATCACATCGCGATCCATCGTATTCCGCAAGCGATACGTATATTTGCGGTTGCCCTCTATAATCACATCGGTAAAACTCGCAACTTCGGGATCTTCAGACTGAAAAATCACCTGCTCTGCTGCATCATCTACAGAACGCAACAACTCATAGCGACGGGGAACACCTGCCGCCAAATGCCAGTTGACAGTCGCTGTACCCTCTTCGGGCAAAAACTGGATCGTCTCCAATATCGCACCGGGAATCTGCACCGAGCCTACGGTTGCCCTTGCTGGTTTCTTTTCGGCGGTTTCTGTATGCAGGCTATAACGGTGCTGTTCACCAGCCTGGATATCAAAATGCGCGATCGGCATCATCTTCCACACATCTGCACGGGGGTTCGCTTCCCGCGAAGGCGCAGGCAAATCACGCCAGGGAAATCTGCGCCAGCCATCGCGCTCACTGCGCCAAAAACGATAGCGCGCCACAGGTTCAATACCCAGATATTCCCATTCGAGTACAACCGCATTCTGCGCCTCGTCATATCTCAGATCAAAGGGGACCACAATCCGCGAATTAGCCGGATCAGTAGCGAGATCGCGCCTGGAATCACACCCGACCAACACCAAAAGACACAATAAAAAATATGTGACACTATTGCCCATACCGAAACACAATCTCCTTTGCAACTTGCATACGTGCATTTAAGTCTTCCACGATAATTTTTACCCGATTGCGCCCCTGTTTGGCCTTTGTCAGATCGACAAACTGATAGACCTGCACGCTCGGCTGCGTATCCACCTGTTCAAACGACATCGACACTTCGGGATTGACCTCCTGCCCGGTCAACAGCATTCGCAAACCCTCTACCTGTTCCAGAGCCGCAATCTGAATCGTCACGCGATAGCGCGTCTGTCCAAACGCGTCTGCCACCAGATTATACACCTCAAAATACAACCCCATCTCCTGCCCAACGAGAAACGCGCGCGTAGGCAAAGGCAACACCCGCAAATTCTGTCGGCGAAAAGCATCCTCCACATCCGTCTCGTCAATCTGCGCAGCCAATACCGGATCGCTCATCTGCAATTCCGAATCGCCATAAGACTCAACCGCAAGAACCTGCCGCAACAAACCGACGCGATTGGCACTGACATTCTCCGCCTTCACTGTCAAATGATAAGTACCGGGCGGCACGGGCAAGGTCAACAAATCGGTCAGCATGGCATTCGAATCAGATGGCGTGTCTTTCCGCACAACCGTTCGACGCATGCGAAACGCGCGGTTTGTCACCGAATCATAAAGCGCAATAGCCAACGTCAAATCGCCTCTGCCGATCTTCACCACATCTATCGGCAAACCATAAGCCACATCCACCCGCGTCATGAAATACCCCCCGCGCGCATCGGCCACATCGTAATAAAATTCCAACTCTCGCGTTTGCCACCACGGTCGGTATTGCTCTGGCATCTCGCCCAAAGCCTGCATATAAACCGTTTCCGGTGCATTTTCTTGAATCCTGGCTATGGACCGCATCCCTATCGGCTGGCGCAGCGGAATCGGCGCAAAATTGAAATGCCCCGATCCCATCTCATCCGTAAATGTAATCTCCATCCCCCCACCAATCGTCACATACACCCACGATTCCCAGGGCACGAGACTATTATCTTCACCAGACGTAACCGGCAAATATCCATCACCCATAACATGAGAAGCCACGGCTCTTCTCCCCACCATCATGTCAAACGAATCGGCCATCATCGCGCGCGAACTCCGCACGGGAAACACCGTGCCCACAAGCGCGCCTTCGGATGGGCGCGTGTACAACTGCGCGTACAACTCGTCCTTCACCCGCTGCACCGCAACACTCATCACCCCGGGCGCGCGACCAGACCGCGAGCGATAATCCGGCTCGCCATAGCGCAAATACACCTCACCGCGCCTATCATAGGGATACGCAGACTCTGCGAAATATTGCCGCGCCATCCACACCCGCTGATAGTGTTCTTGCAAACGCTCATTCACTTCTGTCGTCGGATCCAGATCCTTTTGCATCCAGAACCGATCGATAAAATTTTGCTTCTCTGTATCGGGAAGCGCATTATAGACCGCGCGTTGTGCATCTGACAAAATAGGGGTTGGATCGACGTACAACGCCAGCGTTTGTGCATCAATCCGCTCCAAAAACCGATTCCAATACACCGAAGCGCGTTCGTAATCCCCCGCCCGATAAGCCCACTGTGACGCAACAGGCAACAAATCGAGCGCCTCGGGATGGCGTTTCATAAAGGGCAAAATCTGTCGCGCAATCGCCTGCTGATCTTCCATACGCAACAACACAGCCCCCAGCTTTGCCACCGCATTAACATCATCCGGCTCCAGAGACAAATAGCGCGTATAATACGCAGCGGCTGTTGCATTGTCCTGAGACAAAGCGTAAAAATCATCGCGCGAAAACCAGTCTCCCAACAACTGATAGGGTGCGCTATACGTCGAATCAATCTCAATCGCCCGAGACGCCATATCCACGCACTGATCCGTACCGATATCAAAATACACCGACGCCATCTGGTAATACAAATCTGCGCGCGTCGTATCCGCCTCTATAGCGCGATAAAAATACGAAACCGCGCGCTGTCGAAGGGCTGGGCGTCGCGCATAAACCCGTCCCAATCCCTCATAAGATAGCACCTGGCTATCCTCAAAAGATTCCGCCTTCAAAAATGCCTCTTCAGCATCGCTCAAAAGCCCGCGTTCCAACGCGACCATCCCCCGATTCACCCAGCCCGGTCCATCTTGTGGCTCTGGCTGATTAGCCCAGGCATCTGTCTGAGTGCCCGATTTAACCTTTGCCAATCCCGCGATCAGATCTGTGGCAATCGTCTGCGACAAATCGTCAAACCGATCCTTGCGCCAGACGCGCCGACCATTGGCACTGCCCGCCCACAAAATACGACCAGAAGACGTATCAATCAGCCGCAGTGCAACCCCTACAGCATTAATCGCATTATCCTTGCCAGTCGCCATCAAACTACCGCATAAAACAGCATCTGCCCTATGCGCCAACAACTTCCGATCCGCAGCACTCAGACGCGTACCTATGGGCTGTGACATATCCAGTCCATCAAACAATCCATCACCTACCATACCCTCCCTGATCAACCGCTCATACCCGCCCACCAGCGCTTTTTGCGAAGTGTGCAAAGGCGCGAATACCGCCTGCAACGGCCACTCATCTGACCGCATCATCATGCCGTGCCGATTGGCTTCCTGAAACCCGAGTTGCGACATCAAATTGCCCAGTGCAATCTCTCCTATATCGCGCTGGGCATAGATCCACTGCCATTCGACATCATCTCGCGCTTTGCCCATCCAAATAGGTTCTCCAGTGTCCAGATCCACAATCCGCACATGCAATGTGCGCGTCCCGGCATCAGAAACAAATCCGATCAACGCCCGATCCGCGCGAGCCGCTGTTTTCAACAAAAATAAATCATAGTCTTTCAACGCCTGTTTGGTCTCCAATATCCTCTCCATCCGATCCTGTGGAATCGTATCAGGCTCCACCAGTTCAAACCAGCGCCCCTGATAGGCGGGAATATCCCGATAGCGCATCAACTCATCCACCAATCGATCAGCCATAAAAATTCCGTAATCAGAGTCTTTCTCTGAAAGTAGTGGAAACACCGCCAGACGGGGAACCGCTTCGCGCTGCGGCAAATCCTCACACTTCACAGCAGAAGAAAACACGAGCAATAAAATTGAAAGAAGATATCTCATTGTATTTTGCATCATGGCATCTCGGTCTTAATAATTGAAAAATTTTCAGCCTATCGGACAGTCAATCCCTCTTACCGCGATCTTGCCATTCTCAGTTCTTTTATTTTTTTGAATGATTTTATGCGAAATAATTAGCATATAAGTTTCAAAAAAATAGCCAATTAAAAACTCGTTGTCAAGATTAGAGCGCGATATAATCAGCAGTATTTTTGATGCCCAGAATGAATGCACACTTCATCAACCTCCACGCGCACGACCTGAAGACCCTCCTCGCGCAGTTTTGGCAACACCGATTCCAGTGCTGCCTCAAACGATGTAGCTTCCACAGTGCAATTCGCAATCGGTGTTCCGGATTGTATAATATTTGCAACCGCTTTAAGTAATTATAATACGCCGCGGACCGATTGGCCTGCTCGCTGGTAAAACGGGCGCAGATGGAAAAGGTCTTGTGCGATCACTGATTTCACAGAGCGCACGAACCCGTTCCTCTGTGGGCGGATGTGTGCGAAGCCAGCGCGGACCAGTCCTGGCATCAGATGTATAAATAAATCGAAAACGGCGTTGCAGGCGGGAAAGGTAACGATTTGCCTGTTCCAATTTGATCAGGGCATTGCCCAGGCCACCGGGATCACCAGTGAGCATGGCAGCATCGCGATCCGCGAGAAATTCTCGCGTACGCATCAGGGTTGCATGCAGAAAGATGGCGCCATAAGGCGCAATACTGGTGAGCAAGATCAAAGGGATCAGATTTGTACCAATGCTTAACCACGCGCCAGAGAGGAAAAGTAGGAAGACCAGAATGCCAAATAAAGTCGAAAGAAAAGATATAGCTCGCACAAATAGTCCAGCAGAAAGATTTAACAGGCTATCGCGGTTTTTGAGATGTGCAAATTCGTGTGCAAGAACACCTGCAATCTCACGTCTATCGAGCAATCTCAGCAATCCTGAACTGAGTGCCACAACGCCATTGCCAACGCCAAGCGCAAAGGCATTGGGCATGTCCGAAGGATATATCGCAAGGCTGGGCGTCGAAATATTTGCCCGCGCGGCAAGGGCTTCGGAAATGCGGTACAACTCGGGCATTTCCCATTCTGAAATAGGACGTGCGCGGTGAAAGGAGAGTATCATTCGCGCAGATCCACTCAGAGAAAACAGGTTAAATATGAGACTACCAGCGATAATGAGCACAACGCCGGTCCAGCCAAAAAGGGAATAACCCACGAGGGCAAACAGCCCCACGATGCCGGCGAGTATGGCGAGGGATTGGAAGCGATACATTGTAAATCTCCAGAGGATGGTGAATAATTTTAGACCTTACCGAGATGAGAGTATCCCAAAGGTCACCACCCCAAAATTATGCAAATATCGTACCTGAAATACCAACACGAATAAGATATTGATAATAAAAAATTTATATTCTGAAGTATGAAAAAAAGTATAGAGGCGAATGCCAATATGACGGACCGAAATGGCAAGAGGTAAAAACGGCAGGACGAAATGTCGGGATTTTTGCCTGTACAAAAAAACGGCAGTGGACCTTATGTCCACTGCCGTTTTTTCATTACAACTTTCAGGACAGTTTAATGGCAATGAGGTGAGATTTTTGCAGAGGCAGAATACACGTCAGATAATCGGGCGTCTCATCCAGGCGGCTCTTAAAAGTGGCCCAATCCGGATCCATGTACCATTGTTCGACCGCAGACCATCCATCGACAAAAAGGAAAGCCCCTGATCTCAGACGGCTTTCCAGCATATCGAACATAGGCGCAAAAGCGTGCAGCCCAAAGTCAACAAAAACGAAATCCACGCAATCGGGAAGGGCTGCGATAAAGGCATTACCAGTACCGGTGTGGCACTCTACCAGGTGGTTCAGACCAGCAGCTCGCAAATTGCCCTGAGCCGCCGCAGTTTTTTCGGACATCTGGTCCAGGGTGAAAACGCGGCCTCCCGTGTGCTGGGCTGCCGCGGCCAGATGCAAAGTGGAATAGCCGTGTGAAGTGCCAAACTCGACCAGCGTCCTCGCCCGTTGGTGAACCGCGGTAAGACACAGATACTGTGCCACCTCTGGACTGGCAGCCTTGAGGCGCAGCGGATCGGTAGAGCCAGCGCGGCGCTCCTCCTGGTCGCGGCTGTGAAGGTGATCGATAAGCACCCGTTGGGCTGAGGTAAAGAGATCTTCGATATGCACAGAATTCCCTTTCAAAACATCTCGCGTTGCTTCCCATCGTACGCATCGTGTTGCCTGCGGCGGCGAGAAATTCGGTCTTCGACTGTATTGCGAGAGATCACTTCGTAGAGAATGGCGTGTTTGCCTTCGCGACGACGCAAAATGCGCCCCAATCGCAGGACGTGCTCGCGGATAGTACTCGTGCCCGAAAGCACAACTGCTACATTGGCTTCAGGTACGTTGACCCCTTCGTTGAGCACGCGAGAAGTCACAAGCGCGAGAATATCGCCCTCATTAAAAGCTTTGAGGATTTCCCTGCGCTCCTTCGTGCGGGTCTGGTGCGTAATGGCGGGAATGAGAAATTGTTCTGAAATCGTATAAACAGTTTCGTTGTCATTGGTGAAAATGAGCATGCGGTCACGCGGGTGTTTTTTCAGCAGATCTTCCAGCACGCGCAACTTAGCGGTTGTACCCAGAGCGATTTTTCGATAGCGACGATAGGCGAGCATCGCCCTTCGGCCGTCGCTGGAACGCGCTGAGAGGCGCACGAAATTTTGCCATCCAGAGGCACTGCCCAACCGCAGATTCTTGGACTCCAGAAAAGCACTGAATTGCGAACGCGCAGTTTCGTATTCGACGCGCTCCTCGGCTACCATATCGACTTCTATGCGCTCTGTATTGTACTCAGAAAGATAATCGCCAGACAGATCGCGAATGCCCTTTTCATAAACGGTTGGACCCACGAGATCGCGCAGCATAAGATGGCGACCATCGGGACGTTCGAGCGTGGCTGTAAGCCCCAGGCGATAGGGGGCAATAGAAAGTTCTGCACCGTGGGAATAGGATTCGCCGGGCAGGTGATGGACCTCGTCAAAAACCAGAAAACCAAAGCGATTGCCGTAGCGGTCCATGTGCATATACGCACTGTCGTAAGTCGTTACAGTGAGGTCTTCAAGCTCGTGATATCCCCCTCCCAGGATACCGATATCGCATGAAAAGGCATCTTTGAGCAAGTCATACCACTGATTCATAAGATCAATCGTAGGCGCGACAACAAGCGTACTGCGACCAACTTCAGCAATACCCATCAGAGCCAGAAGTGACTTGCCCGACCCCGTGGGCAGAACAACCACGCCGCGATATTGGTTTGATTGCCAGGCATCAAAGGCTTCAGCCTGATGCGGATGTGGGGTGTGTTCTCGGTTGAAATTGAGTTTGAGACGATTGTAGCGCGGGACCACATTTTTTATGCCAACACCCCGATCCTGTAATGCTTCTACAACATCGCGATACCGATGCGCCTGAGCGCGCCAGCGTCCCACGCGGCTATCCCATATAAACGGAGATGGCGGTTCATAGTCCGCTGGCGGATCCAGAAGAACGAGCGTGCCATCGTCGAACACGAGGCGCATGTTGGGAGGTGGAGATGGCAAGATCAGTACCTCGGAGGATAGGACTGGCAGGAGGTGAGAACCAATCCCCAGTCCCTCATCTTTAACTACGGTCTCGCCAACCGAATGGCGTGATCAGCGGCGGTGAGATAGGAAAACGATTCGTCGAGAAAGGCTTTGAGAAGTGTGTCTGCATTCAAGTCTGATGTATCGATCTGAAATTTCTGTTTAAAAAATGACTTGCGAAATTCTTCTTGAAATGCCTCCTGGACCTCTTCGATATCCGATTCGGGCACAATCGGAAAATCGTGTGGATCGTCCTTCATGCGCTGTTTGATAACCTCGGGACTGGCCGTGAGATGTACCAGAATAATATCTTTGGGCATGTCTTTTTCCCATGCCTGGGGATTTTCGACCGGGCGCGCAAGATCGGGATAATAATAGCGTTGGCCGTACACCATTTCCTCAATGTGAAAACCCGTGAGCAAGACGTGCTGGTAATTGTGTACCAGACGCACGTGATAAGCGATCTGAAACCGCTGAAAACGCTCTTTGATGGGCGATGGCACTTCGTTCATAGCCTTTTGATCTGCGGGATTTGTAAGGGTTTGCTGATCGGGAACGGAAAAGTGATCGTCCATGTGATGGCGAATACCGCGCTCCATGCCCCATTTTTGAATGGCTTGAACCAGCGTGGTTTTGCCCGTGTATTCCGTGCCAATTGCGATGACGCGCATGTGAAGCTCCTTATTGAAAAGTCGGTGTGGATAGACTATATTTAGTTTCAGAACAGCCCATATTATCAATTTACAAAATTTAAAGCAAAACAAAAAACGACGCAGACTTATCGAATCTATCGTAAAAGGCATATCATGGGACGCACGAGCGATGCAAAAGAGCGGCTGATACAGGCTGCGATGGATTTGTTTTTAACGCGCAGTTATACCGACGTGGGCGTACAGGAATTGTGCAAAACTGCTGGGATAAAAAAAGGGAGCTTTTACCACTTCTTTGAGACCAAACAAGACCTGGTACTGGCTTCATTAGATCAATGGTGGGAGATTACACGGGAGACCGCCTGGGAGCGGGCATTTTCATCAGAACGACCACCCCTGGAGCGGATTTCGCGTTTTTTTGAACTGGTCTATGAGCAAAACTGCCAATTTTACGAGCAGCACAAACAACTTTGCGGATGTCCGTTTGGCAACCTCGCCGTGGAAATGAGCGCGCACGAGCCGCTGATCCGCCATAAAATTGATCGCATCTTTGAGGATGTAATCGGCCGGTTACAAAGAACACTCGACGAAGCAGTAGAAGCCAGTGATCTGTCCCCCATGGACACGCGGGAAACAGCGCTGGCATTGTGGGCGTATTACGAAGGTATTTTGATACTGGCCAAAGCGCGGCAAGACCTGGATCTATTAAAACGGCTGGGACAGCGTGCCGTGCGATTTTTGCAAGTATCGCGGCGACATGTGGCGTGAGTATATCATGACCCTTTCGAAATAATATCCAAATGCCCGGTTATTTATGAATCATAAGGAGTATCCATGAGCAACCTCTATCTCGGGCTTGACGCCAGCACGCAGAGCTTGAGTGCTATTATCATAGACATCGACACCCGCAAAGTCGTGTACGACATTTCACTGAACTACGACGAAACGCTACCGCATTATGGCACTCAAAATGGCGTCCTCGACCACCTCGACCCCAAAATTGTTCACTCCCCACCTCTCATGTGGGCGGAAGCCCTCGATGTGCTTTTTGACAAAATGAAAACCGAGGGTATAACCCTCGGCAATATCCGGGCCATCTCTGGCTCGGGACAACAACACGGCTCTGTCTATCTCAAAACCGCGGATACCTTATCCAATCTCAACCCATCAAAATCCCTCGTAGAAAACCTCGGCGATATATTCTCCCGCGACACATCTCCCATCTGGATGGACTCCTCTACCCGCGCCGAATGCGATGAAATTTGCGACGCCCTCGGCGGTCTTCAAGCCACAGCCAGCGCCACGGGATCCACCACCTTTGAGCGCTTCACAGGCCCACAGATCCGCAAATTCTACAAAACACAACCCGATGCTTATAACAACACCGCACACATCATGCTCGTCTCTTCCTTCATGGCCTCTCTGATCGCGGGCAAAGTTGCCCCCATCGATCACGGCGATGGCGCAGGCATGAACCTGATGGACATTCAGACCCGAACCTATCATGCCGCCGCGCTCGACGCCACAGCCCCCGACCTATCCCACCGCCTGCCTCCGCTCGCAGAATCCCGCGCAATTATCGGCACTGTGAACCCCTACTTTGTCGATAAATACGGCGTCAACCCCAATGCACAGGCACTCGTCTGGTCGGGTGACAATCCCAACAGCGTCATCGGCCTCGGTCTTATCCGCGAGGGCCTCGTCGCCATCTCACTCGGCACCAGCGACACCTACTTTGGCACAATGAAAAATTGCCAGACCGACCCACGCGGCGAAGGTCACGTCTTTGTCTCACCCACTGGCGACTACATGACCCTCATCTGTTTCAAAAACGGCTCCCTCGCCCGCGAAGCCGTACGCCAATCTCATGGTCTGGACTGGGACGGTTTTTCCCATGCACTCCAATCCACCCCTCCGGGAAATAATGGCAAAATCCTGCTCCCCTATTTTGAACCCGAAATCGTGCCCAATGTCCTCAAACCCGGCGTACACCGTTTTGACCTCGACGAACAGGACGCCGATGGCAATTGCCGCGCAGTCGTCGAGGCACAAATGATGTCCATGCGCATTCACTCAGAATGGATGGGCGTGCGTCCTTCAGCCATCTACGTCACAGGCGGGGCATCGGTCAATCCCGAAATTCTCCAGATCATGGCCGACGTGCAAAACTGCCCCGTTCACCAATTTGAAGTCACCAACAGCGCAGCCCTCGGCGCAGCCCTCCGCGCAGCGCATGCGTACCTCAATACCACCTGGGAAGACATCAGCAAGGGCATCGCCGAACCCATATCCGGCTCCGTCGTCAACCCAACCGACCCCGCAGTATATGACGAACTGGTCAAAAAATATGCCGAATGCGAGCAAATCGCGCTCGGCATATAATCCTCAATACGCCTCAGTTTTCAAGGTCCCTGCGTTCTTTTCATCGACAAAAGCGCGATAGGTATGTGGTCGTCGCTGCATCCAGTTAATCCCGCGAAAGCACCCGCGACTCTTTGGTCTGAATCCATCCACGAGATTCACCTCCGCGGCCACAAACCGTTCACTGCCATCATTCCATGCCAGCACATGCCCGGTGCGATCAATAATACAACTGCCCTCCGCGCGATTTACCGCCACCACCATACACAACTGATTGTCCAGCGCCCGCGTCTGCATAATCCCGCGAAAGCGCTCGGGATCCCACGTATGATCTTCTGGATGCCACGCGCGGTGATCGCCCATAATTGGCAACAACAAAAAGTCCGCGCCGTTTAACCCGATCATCCGCGATGACTCCGCCGCCGAAGAATCCATACATATATTGCACCCAATCCGTCCAATCTCTGTATCAAATACAGGAAAATCATCACCCGGCAAAATACCCGAATCCATCTCGCCACCCACCGCCAGATGCACCTTGCGATATTTGCCATCCACGCCGCCATCGGGCGCGAACAACACGGCTGTATTGTGAACGGCATCGCCATCTCGTTCAATCACACCCAACAGCACATATACGCCATAATCGCGCGCAACATCCGCAAATGGCTCCGCCTCGGGGCCCGGCACGGGCACTGCCAGTTCCAATGGACTCCCTTTAATCCCGTATTGCAATGCGATCTCGGGCAACACAATCAAATCGGGTTTTTCTTTTTCACATATCTCCCGGCACAAAGACAAATAAAGATCGACATTGTCCTGAATCGACTCAAACCGCCGGTCTCGATCTTCTCTCCGTCCCGTCGCGACACAAATTTTCACGGACTTGTATGATTCTGCCACTTCCGTCGCGACCACTTTGGGCAACTGCCATTCGGATGATCCCACAACCGACCAGCGAAACGTATAGCGCACGGTCAGATGTTCGGCATCTTCCGGAGCAGTGAGACGCCGCGAAAATTGCACGGTATCCCCATTCCACTCGGGAAGGAGATAATCCCAGGACAGAACTTCGCCGCGCCGCCCACTGTCCCGATCCAGGTGGCCCCAATACGCCTCACAGCGCAACACATCGCGTGCCGTATCCACATCTTGAAACTGCGACTGGGCAACGATCTCATATATCTTGCCGGCCTCCACACCCGAATACGCGATCTGCCATCCGCCAATACAGGTGCGCGTCCCATTTGCGGCAATTGCCAGCGTATCCCCACTGCGTTCTGTCAACGGCGCAGCGGTCGGATGCGGCGCCCAGGGTTCAATAGACTCAAGCTGTAACTCTGACATAGTCTGATCCTTTAACTTTCAGTTTGCACGATTTTCTTAATCTGCGGATAGGATGCTGTTGCAATTAGCTCCTGTGTCTCGGGCAACAACCGTTCGACAATTTCATCGGGAAATTCATTTAGCGGCATCACAAACTGCGGCATGTACCGCAGTGTCAAAAATCGCCGGTCGCGATCCCTTGGCTTCCAACTCAGCGCACCATGCGTTACCATCTCTGAAATCATCACCACATCGCCCGCTTTGGGAATCACATTTAATACCCCCGGCGGAACATCATAGGAAACATAATCCGGATTATACCCACCTTCGGGCGTCCGGCTACCCGGATAAAAGAACCCCTCTGGACGTTCAAACTCGCTCTTGTGTGAACCCGGTAGAATAATCAAACCACC
>JAPPAB010000018.1 GCA_026705765.1 Gemmatimonadota bacterium | reverse complement strand
ACGAATCAACGAATCAACGAATCAACGAATCAACGAATCAACGAATCAACGAATCGAAGCTCGTAGTGATTTTGGGAGGTGGAGCGGGGTTCGTCTATTCGTCTATTCGTCTATTCCAACAAATCGGGGCGTCGCTCAAGCGTGCGTTGTCGCGCGTTTTCCCGCCGCCATTGGGCGACTTTTTTGTGATCTCCACTGAGCAATGCCTCTGGTACGGTTAAGCCTTCAAATTCACGAGGTCGCGTGTACCACGCACAATCCAACAGGCCATTTTGAAACGAGTCTTCAAGCGCTGACTCGGCATTGCCAATGGCACCGGGGATTAACCGGATCAACGCATCGATCAAAATGAGGGCGGGCAATTCGCCGCCGCTGAGGACATAATCACCAATCGAGATTTCATCATCGACATAGCTTTCGCGGACGCGCTCATCAATGCCGCGATAGTGTCCGCACAATAATACGAGATGGTCTGACAAAGACAATTCATTGGCCACAGATTGCGTAAATAGCCGTCCCTGAGGCGTGAGAAAAATCACGCGGCCACCTGTGGGGAGTGCTTCTATCGCGCGTGCAATGGGTTCGGGTTTGAAGATCATCCCCGCACCGCCGCCATAAGGCGTATCGTCGATTGTTTTGTGTTTGTCGTCTGCGTGGTCTCGAAGGTCGTGCGCCAAAATGTCGATCAATCCCGCATCAATGGCGCGTCGCGGGATACTGTATTTCAGCACATCCCGAATCAGATCGGGAAAAATTGTGATTACGTCTATTCGCATCACAGATGGTCGTCCTACAAAAGCCCTTCGATTTCCTGCACGATAATTTTTCCGGCTTTTTGATCCACGTGGACAATCTCGCGCACGGCCGGGATCAATACGTCTTCGCCGTTGCGATCCACCACATACACATCGTTGGCCGGATACGACAGGACTTCTACGACATGTCCCACCATGGTGCCCGATGCTGTTTCAACTGGCAGCCCCTCGAGTTCAAAAACGTAAAACGAATCGTCGGGTAAGGGATGCACGGCATCGCGGGGTACCAAAATAAAGTGTTCGCGCAATCGCCCCACATGTTCAGGGGTGTCAATGTCTTGAAATTTGATTGCCAGGCGCGAACCATAAGCGCGTACATAAGCCACGTTTAATGCAGAATATGTGCCATCGGGCGCTTCAACGCGCACAGAGTCCAAGTCGTCAAATCGTTGTGGAAAATCGGTCAGCGGTAGCAAAAAAGCTTCACCCCGAATGCCCCGGGGTTTCATGATTTTGCCAACCGTGACAAAGCCTGTGCTGGAGTGGTTTAATCCAGTATCCGGCTCCAAGACTCATTCCTCAGATGGGGCGTCTGACTCAGCATCCTCAGGTTGCGCGTCTTCATTCTGATCTTGTTTGAGCAGACCCTTTTGGCGAAATAAACTGCGCACTGTATCGGAGGGCTGTGCGCCCACGCCCAACCAATACCTTATGCGGTCTTCTTTTAATTCGATAATCTGGGGATCTTTTGTCGGATTATAATGCCCCAAAACCTCGATGAACCGTCCGTCGCGAGGTGAGGAGGCCTCGGCCGCTACCACGCGGAAGAACGGCGCTTTTTTTGCGCCCATACGACGTAAGCGAAGTCGAACCAAATCAAACTCCTTTGTGTTATCCGAACATCGGAATTGCCATTTTGCCCTGTTTTTCCATACGGGACATGCGTTTCATCATTTTTTGCATCATGTTGAATTGCTTGAGCAATTTGTTGACATCTTGAATACTGCGCCCGCTGCCATTTGCAATGCGTTTGCGCCTGCTGCCATTAATAATATGCGGTTTCTCGCGCTCTGCGGGCGTCATTGAATAGATGATTGCCTCGATGTGCGTGAAGGCCTTTTCATCCACCTGCAAGTCCGGCATGGACTTGCTCACGCCGGGGATCATTTTCATCAGTTGATCCAAGGGGCCCATCTGCCTGATTTGCGCCATTTGCTCGAGGAAGTCGTCGAATGTAAACGATGCCGAGCGAAGCTTTTGTTCAACTTTTTTCACCTGTTCGGCGTCTATGGTCTCCTGCGCTTTTTCCACCAGTGTAACCACATCGCCCATGCCCAAAATGCGAGAGGCCATGCGGTCGGGATGAAATGCTTCCAGACCATCGACTTTTTCGCTGACGCCGATGTATTTAATCGGGACGCCCGCAACCTCGCGGATGGATAAAGCTGCGCCGCCACGGGTGTCGCTGTCCATGCGCGTGAGTACTACACCTGAAAAATTGAGTTTTTCGTAAAAGGCAGAAGCTGACGATACGGCATCTTGCCCGGTCATGGCGTCGCACACAAACAGAATTTCTGAGGGCGATACGGCTTCGCGGATGCGAAATACTTCATCCATGCGCTCGTCATCAACGTGTAGCCGACCCGCTGTATCGAGTATCACGACATCGAGGTTTTCATTTTTCGCCCGATCCATCGCTTGCGTGCAAATATCGACTGGATCTGTGCCTTCTGGTGCCCGATGTACGGGCACACCGACTTGCTCGGCGAGTACGCAAAGTTGATCAATTGCTGCAGGACGATAAATATCAGCCGCCACGAGCAGGGGTTTTTTGTTTTGCGATACCAGTAGTCGGGCCAATTTTGCTGAGGCTGTCGTTTTACCCGATCCTTGAAGCCCCACCATCATTATTGCTGAGGGTGGCGATTCCGCAAATTGCAATGCGGCATTTTGATTGCCCATCAACGCGATCAATTCGTCGTGGACAACTTTGACAACTTGCTGCCCCGGCGTGATGCTTTTGAGTACTTCCCGCCCTATTGCGCGTTCTTTGACCCGCGCGATAAACGAGCGGGCGACCTTGTAGTTGACATCTGCCTCGAGCAATGCCCGGCGCACTTCTCGCATGGCGTCGTCGATGTTCGATTCGGTCAATCGACCGCGGCTGCGAAGTTGCTTAAATACGCCATTGAGGCGATCTGTCAATATTTCAAACATAAAAGGACCTATAAAAATGACGGGGTAAGACGGAGAAATATAGAAGATTCGCCGATTTTATGCAAGAAATAAGCTGACGAAAATCCCTATCCCATTGCCGCCTGGCGAATGGCCTGTACGTTTTTTGCAATGGCCCCGTCGCGAAATACTGCCGAACCCGCTACGAGTACCTGTACGCCGGCTTCGACCACCTGACGTGCGTTTTCCACGCCAATGCCACCGTCAATTTCTATTTCGACGTTCAATCCCTGCCGTGCGATTTCGGTTTTTAATGCCTGCACCCGATCGAGAGACGCTGGCATAAATGATTGGCCACCAAAGCCCGGTTCGACCGACATAATGAGTGCGAGGTCCAATTGGGGTAGCAGCGGGAATAACGCCTCGATCTCCGTGCCAGGGCGCAGGGTAGCACCGGCTTTCATATTGGCTTTTCTGATGAGGTCCAACAGTGCGGGTACATCTTCTTCGATTTCGACATGAACGGTCAAAATATCTGTGCCTGCATCGGCAAAATCTTGCAGATATTTACCGGGTTCAGAGATCATGAGATGCACATCCAGTACCAGGTCTGTTGTTTTGCGAATGGCTTCGACGACCAGCGCACCAAATGTGATATTGGGCACAAAATGTCCGTCCATAATATCCAGGTGGATATATTCGGCACCGGCCTCTTCGACCAGGCGCACCTGATTTTCGAGCGTGCGGAAATCGGCAGAGAGAAATGATGGGGCGATTTTTACCATTTTAACCTCAAATAAGATTTTTTCACAGTTTGCTCACAATCAATAGGACAGAAGACCCGCGTTTTATTGGCGTGCCTGATTCTGGCTCCTGGCGGATGACGATGTCGGGTTCATAAGCGGTGCTAAATTCGTATCGGATATTATTGGGTTGCAGACCGAGCGACGATAACAGACGCCGGGCTTCGTCTAATTTTAGCTCGGTAACCCGGGGCATATTGACAAAGGCGCGAGGAGGTCCCGTGCTTACAATTAGTTCGACCTGCGTCCCCTGGGCGACTTTTTCGCCCGCGTTGGGTTTGTGGTCGATAATATTGCCTTCTTTTATTTCTGAAGATGATATTTCGGTGACTTTACCGATGGTCAAATCTGCCTGTGCAATCCACAACTGGGCCTGTCGCAAAGGGCGATTGTGAAGATCGGGTACGGCGTGGAGACGCTGTCCCAAGCTCGGCGCGACATAGACTGTGCGGTTGGGTTTTACGTGCGAGAGGGCAGACGGATTTTGCCATACGATTTGTCCTGCGGGTACAGAGGCATCCCAGCGCGGTTCTCGCTCTTTCATGCGCAGGCCCTTGTCCTGCAATTGCGCCTGTGCCTGTGAAGGGGTAAGTCCGATGAGATCGGGAACAGCGACTTCTACGCCTTGTCGCACATAGATCGGCATTGCAATTTGATCGATTACAATCAATCCGATTATTGCCGTAAATATGGCACACGCTCCAAAAAGTACGATTTCGCGCAAAATTTTCAAGGGCAAATTCATTATTCCAAAATAGCCGGAGGCCCAAATCCTGTCAAGCGCGAATCCCTTGAATCAAGGGGGTCAATGCTCAAAGATCACCGAAGCGCGATGCGTGATTCCCAGTACTGTATGCCATACTGCGGCATAGTCAATCGCGAAGCCCTTTTTTTTCAGGCCAACCCCCGCGCTCAATTTTTCTGGACCTGCACCCGTGCGTAACACGAGTTGGGGGTGGATATGATATATTACCCCTATGCCCGCACCTGTGGGGAAATTCGCTTCTTTTTGTATATCTGCTACCAGCGCGACTTTCGGCATGACGGCAATGCCCATTCCCACGGTTCCACTCTGTCCCAAAAGCGATGTGTGCCTGCTACCTGCATTCCAGATTGCTGCGCCCAGAAAGACGTTTTCGCGTATTTGCAATTTTATCCCGGCGTCAAATACCATCCAGTGTTGTGTGGGTATTCCCGCGGTGCTCAGTTGCAAGGCGCGTATGCCGAGTCCCAGGCTCAGTTGTTGAAATACGCGCAGTGCATAAGCGAGACCAAATACCTGTTCTTTGTATAGCGCAAATCCAAATCCCGTATATCTCACGCCCAGGCCGTGAGGTCCAATCTTCAGGCCAGCACTGAACGCATGGGTTGCCAGTTCGGTCAGGCCAAATGGTCGGTCATACGCGGCAAACAAGCTCAATCGCTTGCCCCAGGCCAATGCCGCTGGATTCCAATATGCGCCTGCGGCACCGGCTGCCAGTGCCACACCTGCATCGCCAGTACCCGCTGTATGGGCGCCAATGGGTTGAAATTCAAAGGCTGCGTGAGTAGATGAAGGGAGGAGTGCGAAAAGTACAATCTGGCAATACTTTGTTCGCAGAATGCGGAATAGCGGACAGAGAAATAGTTGATCTGGCATGTGAGACCATGTGTGGAATGGGTTAGGGATGCGTGTTTTTCGCAGTTTATCAGCAAATGGTAGGCCAGATACCCATTTTTTTTTAACATGTTGATATTACACGCCAGAATTTGTTTATTGTCGGTTAGAACAGGCGGGTATCTATCGCCTGTTATGCGACAGAGTATTTCAATCTGTCGCTCGTTATGAGACAAAAAGTTCTCTTTATCGAAGGAGCAAAACGCGATGTCATGGGGAAATCCTTTTGAGGTTGAGCAATGGGAAGGATAAACGACAGTTCGTTTCGCGTTTGATTTTTTAACAAAAAGACCGATATTTTGTCTGTCCTATTTTTACCAATCTTCACCTGGGAGAGCAGGTTATGGCTTATTTTACCGATGAAGAAAAATTGCATTTCAAAGAACAGGGGTATGTTGTCAAACGCGATGTCGTGCCGATGCATTTGATCGATAAGGCGGTGGATGTGTTGTGGGAGGAGATCGAGGCAGATCGCGATGATCCCGAGACGTGGATCAATGCGGGACCGAAGGGAAATTTGAAATGCAGCAGTCATCCCGATGTGCGGGCGACTTTGACGGAGACGCCGATTCAGGATATGTGCGAGGAGATGGTGGGTAAAGGGACCCTGGCTGTGTCGAATTACACGTTTGCCAAGATGATTTATCCCGAAGGGCACGACAATTGGACGCCGGCCAGGCAGATGCATCTGGATGGCTATACGTGTGAAGGCGTGGTGGATACTTTTGCGATTGCGGTGACGGTGAATATCAATCACGTCAAGCCGCGCTCGGGAGGGTTTTCGATCTGGCCGGGTGCGCACAAGCGGGCTTATGAGTATTTTAAGACGCACAGTCTGGTGAATGGGTTAGATGCGTTTCGCAATGCGCAGGGGGAGTATTACGACCTTCCCACGCCGGTTGATGTTACGGGACCGCCGGGTACGGTGACGTTCTGGCATCATCTGATGTTGCACAGCCCGGGGGTAAATTGTGGACGGGATATTCGCATGGCATTTGTGAGTCGCTTTCGGCGGAGGGATAATAACGATATGCGCTTTGAGACGCCGGATGATATGTGGGCGTATTGGGATGGATTATAGGCGGATTCAGCGTTGATATACCGAAGGATAGGATGGCGAGTAAAAACGAACAAATAAAAAAACGCAGACCGCGCAGAAGGCGGTCGAGTCCGATGTCGGCTGTGTGGTCGCTGTTGCCCGCGTGTATGCTCAAAGACGGCATGGAGATTGCGCGGCAGTTGCGGCAAATACAGCGGCAAAAGCGACGCGATACGGGGCGGTTGAAGAATTTGCAGGTGCAGGCGGAGCGGTCGGTGGCGTTGCGGAAAGACCGGGGGGAGACTCCGCTGCATCTGACCTATCCAGAGGCGTTGCCGATTTCGGCGCGGAAGGATGAGATTGTCAGGGCGATTCGAGAACATCCGGTGGTGATTGTGGCAGGTGAGACGGGATCGGGGAAGACGACGCAGTTGCCCAAGATGTGTTTGGAGGCCGGTCGCGGTGTGGCGGCGAAAATTGCGTGTACTCAACCCCGGCGCGTGGCGGCGCTATCGGTGTCGCGGCGCATTGCAGAGGAATTAAATGTCGCGTGGGGTGCCGAGGTGGGGTGCAAAATTCGGTTTAAGGATGAGACGGCGCCCGAGACGCGGATCAAGATGATGACGGATGGGATGTTGCTCGCGGAGATTCAGGGCGATCCGAATTTGTATGAGTACGATACGGTTATTATTGATGAGGCGCACGAGCGCAGTTTGAATATCGATTTTTTACTGGGATATTTGCGCTTGTTGCAAAAGCGTCGCCCCGAGTTGCGGATCGTGATTACATCGGCGACGATTGATACGGAGACGTTTTCTAAGGCGTTTGACAATGCGCCGATTATTGAGGTGTCCGGGCGGATGTATCCGGTGGATGTGCAATATTTGCCTGTGGAAGATATCGCCGGGGAAAGTGATGTACAGACGTATATCGATGCGGCGGTGACCGCAGTGGATATGGTGGTTGATGCGGGGCGAGGTGATGTTCTGGTTTTTATGCCTACGGAGAAGGATATCCACGAGACGCGCAGGCGTTTGGAGGGGCGGCAGCTTCGCTTTACAGAGGTTTTGCCGCTGTTTGGGCGGTTGACAGCGGGCGATCAGCAGAAGGTGTTTCACAAGCAGAGGTATCGGCGCATTGTGGTGGCGACGAATATTGCGGAGACGTCGATTACGATTCCGGGTATTCGATATGTGATCGATACGGGGCTGGCGCGAATCAGCCGGCACAATCCGCGCAACCAGACGCATAGACTGCCGGTGGAGGAGATTTCTCAAAGCAGTGCCAGGCAGCGGGCAGGACGGTGTGGGCGCGTGCAAAATGGGGTGTGTATTCGTCTGTACGATGAGAAGAGTTTTCTCGCGCGACCAGAGTACACGCAGCCCGAGATTCAGCGGTCGGATTTGGCAGAGGTCATTTTGCGGATGATTGCGCTGCGGCTGGGCGATGTCGAGACGTTTCCATTTATTGATCCCCCCCGTTCTCAGGCGATTCAGGGGGGATTTAATGTGTTGAGAGCGTTGGGCGCGATTGATGATCACAAGCGTTTGACGTCGCTGGGACGCGATATGGCGCGTTTGCCGCTTGCGCCGACGGTGTCGCGGATGATTTTGCAAGCGCAAAAAGAACGCGCTTTGCGCGAGGTGCTGGTTATTGCGTCGGCAATCAGCATTCAAGATCCGCGCGTGCGGCCGCTCGGGCAAGAGAAGGCGGCAGATCAGGAGCACCGGAGGTTTGTCGATGGGGAATCGGATTTTATCGCGTTGCTGAATATCTGGAAGGCGTATCACGATACGTTTGAGAAATTGAGAACGCAGAGTCAGATGCGAAGATTTTGCAAGCAGCATTTTTTGTCTTTTAATCGCATGCGCGAATGGCGCGATATTTATATGCAGATTCGACACACTCTGCGCGAGATGGGTGCTTTTCGGATGAACCGGGACGATGCGGGATACGATGCGATTCATCGGTCGGTGGTGAGCGGGTTGTTGGGCAATGTGGCGCAAAAGAAGGAAGGCAATATGTATCGCGCAGCGCGCGGGCGCGATGTGATGTTGTTTCCGGGGTCTGGTTTGTTTCAGCGGAGAGAGGAAGGGGAGGATGATAAAAAGAGTACGCCCGGTTGGGTTGTGGCTGCGGAGGTGGTGGAGACGTCGCGTTTGTTTGCGCGCACTGTGGCTCGCGTACAGCCGTCCTGGCTGGTGGAATTGGGCGGACATTTGTGCCGGGCATCTTATAAGGAGCCGTTTTACAGTGTGCGGTCGGGTCGGGTGCTGGCGACCGAGACACTGACGTTGCACGGTTTGCAGGTGGGGCAAAAGCGCGTGGGGTATGGAGGTGTAGATGCCAGTGCTGCGACGGAGATTTTTATTCGCGAGGCTCTGGTGAATGATGAGGTGGCGTTGCCCTATGAATTTGTGGCTCAAAATCGGGATTTGCGCGCGCGCGTGGAAACATGGCAGATGCAACAGCGTTTGATGCAATTTCTGGATCTGGATGAGGCTGCATATCGGTTTTATGCCGAGCGATTGGAGAATGTATCTTCCACTCACGATTTGAATCGTTTGATGAAGAGAAAGGGCGCGGATTTTTTGCTGATGTCCGAAAAGCATCTGGCGGGCGAGCAGGTGGATTTTGACCGGGATGCGTTTCCCGAGTTTTTGGAGGTGGATGGCGAAGAGGTGCCGCTTTCTTATGCGTATCGGCCCGGGCAAGATCGAGATGGCGTGACGTTGCAACTGCCGTACAAGCTGGTGCATTTTGTACAGCCGGAGGTGCTGGACTGGCTGGTGCCAGGGTTGTTGGAAGAGAAGATTACATATTTGTTGCGCGGGCTTCCAAAGCGTATTCGCAAGCGGTTTGTTCCCGTGCCGGACAGGGCGCGAGAGATTGCCGCGGTTTTGCAACCGACGCACAGCGCGTTTTTGGATTCGCTGTCTGCCCATATTTTGAGTCATTACGGTATTGAGATTTCTCAAAGCGATTGGAATGTGCGCGATTTGCCGGAACATTTGCAGATGCGCGTGGAAGTTCAAGACGAGAAAGAGCAGGCGATTGTGGCTGCGCGGGATTTGCGCGTTTTGCGCGAGCAGTTAGATGCGCGCGAAGAAGATGTGCAGTCCGATGCGTGGATGCGGGCACAGAAGCAGGTTGCGCGCCGAGATGTGACGGGGCAGACGCTGGGGGAATTGCCCGAGCGCGTAGAGGTGATGCAAGCCGGTGGGATGCCGGTGTTTGGCTATGTGGGGTTGAAGCGCGAGGGGGATCGCGTGGCTGTGTGTTTGTTTAAGCGCGCAGATGAGGCGGAACGCGAGACCCAGGTGGGTTGGATGCGGTTGTGCGAGCGCGAAATGCGGGATGAGATGCGGGCGTTGAAGCGGTCTTTGGGCGATTTGAAGCAGTTTGAGGGGGCGCGCGAGGCTTTGCGCGAGGGTGCGTACGCAAATTTAATGGCGCATCTGTTCACGCGAGACGCGGCGTTTCCCATAACGCGCCAGCGCTTTGAATCGCGCGTTCAACAGGCGCGGTTGTATTTGCAGCATCTGGCACCGCAATTGATTCAGGCGATGGAATCGCTGTTTGAGACGCATCGAGAAATCCGGCTGTTGCGCAGTGGCTATCCCGAGATGGAGGCCGATCTCGCGCGTTTGATGCCGCCGGATTTTTTGCGACAAATACCTTATGATCAGGTGTTGCATTTGGGGCGGTTTTTGAAGGCGATTGTGATACGTGCCGAACGCGCGATGCTCGATCCGATGAAGGACCGACAAAAGGCCGAGCAGGTGCAACCTTTTCAAGATGCGGTGGATGAGTTGATGGATTCGGAATTGACGGGGGAGAAGCGCTATGCGGTGCAGGCGCTGCGGTGGATGGTCGAGGAGTTTCGGGTGTCGGTTTTTGCACAGGAACTCGGTACGGCGCAAAAGGTGTCGCCAAAGCGATTGTACGATAAATTGGAGCAGGTGAGAGGGATGGCGTAATTTATGAGTCTCAATTTTTTTAAGCCCTTTGCGGAGTATGTGTATCCCCATCGATGGAAGATTTTTTGGGGATTGGTGCTGTTGCTGGGTACGCAGGCGGTTCAGGCGCTCGTTCCGTTGTTGATGAAATGGGCGATTGATACGGCTAAAGCGGGGCTGGATGCTGGAGATCTTACGGGTGATGTGGTCGATACAATCACGGGTACCCCGATGGGCGATTTGCAGATGTACGGGGCGCTCATGGTTGCACTTGGCATCGCGCAATGGGGCATGTCATTTGGGATGCGCTGGTTTATTGCCAGTGCGTCTCGTTTTATAGAGCGCGATATTCGCACGATTTATGTGCGACATATTGTGCGGCTACCGCTGAGTTTTTTCCAGGCGCAGCGCGTGGGCGATTTAATGGCGCGGGCGACCAATGATGTGGAAGCGATTCAGCGGTTTTTTTATTTTGCGTATCGGCTGTCGCTACAGGCGGTTTTGAGTTTTGTGCTCAGTCTCATTTTGATGTGTATCATTGACTGGCAGTTGGCTCTTTTGGCGCTGGCTCCTATGCCCGTGATGGCTTTTTGTGCGCGGTGGGTCGGGCAAAAGGTGCGCGTGGGGTACCGACGGGTTCAGGAACAATTTGCCGCCGTCAGTTCAAAAATTCAGGAAAATTTGACGGGTATGCGAATGGTCAAAGCCTTTGCCATGCGCCCGCTTGAGATTGTGGATTTCGGGATTCTCAATGAGGAGTACGTCACGCGCAACCGCCATTTGATTAAGATCCGCAGTTTGTATTATCCGTTCACGTTTTTGTTGAGCGGTGTTTCTATGATTGTAATTTTGTGGCTGGGCGGTCTGCGGGTGATTGAGGGGAGTTTGAGTCTGGGGGCATTTGTGGCGTTCAATGCGTATTTGCTGCGGATGAGCCGCCCGATGTCGATGTTGGGGCGAATTGTCGATGAGTATCAACGCGCCGTGGCTTCGTTGAGGCGCATTGAAGAGGTTTTGAAAGTATCGCCTCAACCCGATGTGGCGGGCGGCACAACGGGAGATATCACGGGGGAGATCGAGTTTCGCAATGCGAGTTTTTCCTACAATGGTCAACGGGTGCTCAAAGATATCAATCTTCGGATTCCAGCGGGGAGTACGCTTGCCGTGGTGGGGCGCGTGGGTTCGGGAAAATCCACGCTGGCGCGGTTGATTCCCCGGTTGATTCAGGCAGATGAAGGGCGGGTTTTGATCGATGGCAAGCCGGTGGAAGAGATACCGCTTCAGACGATTCGAGATGCGACCGGATATGTGCCGCAGGATGCTTTTTTGTTTTCGGATACGATTCGAGAAAATGTGGCTTTGGGCACGCGGGCAGAGGGCGATGTTGCGCGCGCGACCGAGATTTCGCAGTTGGCTCCGGATTTGCACCTTTTTCCCGATCATCTGGAGACGATTGTTGGAGAGCGGGGGGTCACGCTTTCGGGGGGGCAAAAGCAGCGCACAGCTATTGCGCGTGCGGTGATCCGAGAGCCGCGGATTCTGATTATGGACGATGCTTTGGCGAGTGTGGATACGCGGACAGAGGAAGAGATTCTCAAACAGTTGCGCGAGATTATGGCTTCGCGTACGACGATTTTGATTGCCCATCGCATTTCGACTGTGAAAGATGCCGATCATATTATTGTGCTGGATGAGGGGCGCATTGTAGAGCAGGGGTCACACGATGAATTGGTTGCGCACGATGGGATTTATGCGGATATGTTTCGACGCCAGCATCTGGCTCGGGAATTGGAAATATTGTAATGGAAGAAGAGGAAATTGGTCATAAGGGTTTTGATCTGCGTTTGATGGCGCGGTTGATGAACTTTCTCAGGCCCTACAAGTGGTGGGTTGTTCTCACGTTTGTGCTCATTATTGTCGCAGCGGTTGTGCGGCAGGCCGGGCCTTTTTTGACCAAGATTGCGGTGGATGATTATATCGTGCCGGGAGATGTGGATGGGTTGACCTATCTGGTGATGCTCTATATCGGTTTGCTTGTCGCGCAATTCGGGGTGGGGTATTGCCAGAGTTGGACGACCAATATGATCGGGCAATGGGCTATGCACGATGTGCGGTTGCAGATTTTTATGCATTTGCAGCGGTTGCCCATGCGTTTTTTCGACCGCACGCCTGTGGGCCGCTTGATGGCGCGCAATACAAATGATGTGGATGCCCTCAACGAGTTGTTTACCGATGGCATTGTGTCGATGATCAGCGATATTTTTACGATTATCACGATTCTCGCATACATTTTTTATATGGATGTCACGCTCGGCTTGTTGATCTGTATCGCATTGCCGGTGGCTTTTATCGCAACCGTGTGGCTGCAGAATAAGACCTTTTTTGCGTATCGCGTTGCGCGCACCTTATTCGCGCGATTTAGTTCTTCGTTGCAGGAGACTGTGTCCGGGATGGAGGTGGTGCAGTTATTTGGTTGCGAAGATCGCTGTGTGAAGCGGTTTGAAGATCCGAATAAGGAGTATCTGGATGCGCGGCTAAAGAGCGCGTTTTACCATGCGATTTATTTCCCGATTATGGAGTTGGGCGGTGTTTTATTGTCCGCACTGGTGTTGTGGTATGGCGGCGCGCGGGTGCTGGATGGGGAAATTCAGTGGGGCGTGCTCGTGGCGATGTTGCAATATGTTCCGCGGTTTTTTATGCCTCTCCGCGATATTGCCGATCGTTTTACCGTGCTTCAGGTTGCGATGGCGTCTTCAGAGCGCATTTTTGAGTTGCTGGATACGAAGCCAGAATCACTTGGCGGCACTGTGAAGGCCGATCACTTGAAGGGCGAGATCGCGTTTCAAAATGTCTGGTTTGCGTACAATGAAGGCGAATGGGTGTTGCGCGATGTGTCTTTTCGCGTTGCGCCGGGGGAGAGTTTGGCATTGGTCGGGGCGACGGGCGCGGGTAAGAGCACGGTGATTAGTCTGGTGTGTCGGTTCTACGATATTCAGCGGGGTGCGATTCTGGTAGATGGGGTCGATATTCGGGAGTGGGATGTGGAGGAACTTCGCAGGCGCATTGGGGTCGTGCAACAGGATGTTTTTCTTTTTGCCGGTGATATTGAGGCCAATATTAGTCTGGGACATCCGCGCATTAGCCGCCAGGAGGTCGAGCAGGCCGCGCGCGATGTCAATGCAGACCGGTTTATCGACAAGTTGCCCGATACCTATGAGCACGAGGTGCTGGAGCGGGGCAGTTCGCTTTCGGTCGGGCAGCGGCAGTTGATATCTTTTGCGCGCACGCTGGCTTGTGGACCAGATATTCTCATTCTGGATGAGGCGACGGCGAATGTGGATACGGAGACCGAGATGTGGATTCAGGATGCGGTGGCAAAATTGATGCGGTCGCGGACTTCGATTGCGATTGCACACCGCCTTTCTACGATTCGAAATGCGGACAAGATTCTGGTGATGCACCGCGGGCAAATCCGCGAGGAAGGCGACCACGATGCGCTGATCAATCAGAATGGGATTTATGCCCGGCTTTATCAGTTGCAGTATCAAGAGGAGTAGAGAGTCGTTATTTTCAAGGAGGTGCAATATGTTGTTCGGAGAAGGCGATTATCGGTACGAGGAAGTTGAGGGATGGGCGAAGTTGCCCGAGGGGTGGGTGTTTACGCAGGTGTCGGATGCTGCGGTGGATTCACAGGGCCGCATTTACGCCTTTACGCGCGGTGTTCATCCCGTGGTCGTGTTTGATAAGGATGGCAATTTTATTACGTCGTGGGGGTATGGCGATTTTGGTATTTCGCCAAATTTGATCAGTCAGTCACACGGTATTTTTATCGATCCGGACGATAAGGTGTTTTTGACGGATTCGTTTCAGCATATTGTCAGGCGTTATTCCCGTTTGGGCGAGTTGGAGCGCGAATGGGGCACCCGCGGGGTTCCGGGTCCGACGTTTCACCGCAGGGAGTACAATATGCCAACGGGTGTTGCTTATGCGCCAGATGGCAATTCGTTTTACGTGTCGGATGGGTATGGCAGCCGGTGTGTGCACAAGTATTCGCGCGATGGCGAGCATATCGGGGTGTGGGGCGAGGGGGGCAGTGGGCCGGGGCAGTTTGCGCTGGTACACAATATTGGATGCGATAAGACCGGGCGGGTTCTGGTGTGCGACCGGGAGAATAATCGCATTCAGATTTTCGATCCAGACGGCAAGTTTATGGAGATGTGGACCGATGTGATGATGCCGGGCGATGTGTGGATTACGGATGATAATACGATTTATGTGGCGGAGCAAGGGGGCGGGGGGCGCATTAGCGTGTGGTCTGCGGATGGGGAATTGATTTGTCGCTTTGCGGATCAGAGTGCTGTGCAGTCGCCGCATGGGCTTTGCGTGGATGACGAGGGGAGTATTTATGTGGCTGAGATCGGTATGGAAGGACAGGGACAGCGGTTGCAAAAATTTGCGAGGGTTTAGGGTTTTCAGGTAACTATAACATAGCGAGGTTTTTATGGCTACACCAAATCGCATTCTCGAGCGTTATCGCAATGGCGAAAAAGCCGTTGGCGTGCAGATGAGTTTTGTTTCGGAAATTGTGATCGAAGTGGCGGCTAAGATGGGGATGGATTTTATTTCGCTGGATGGGCAGCACGGCGCGTTGACGCTGCCGACTATTGAGACGGTCTGTCGCCTTTGCGATGCTTATGGTATGACGCCGACTATGCGGGTTGTGGATCAGTCCGAGGCGGCTATTTTGACGGCGCTGGACCGGGGCATGCAGATGATTACGGTGCCCAATTTGCAGACTGCCGAGGAGGCCGAGCGGATTGTCCAGTTTGGTTTTTACGGGCCTTTGGGACGTCGGAGTGCGATGAGCCAGCGCGTGGCTTATGGTTTGAATGATACCAGCGATAGTCGGAAGATTTTTGAGTTTACCAATGACAATACCATTATTGTGCCTCAGCTCGAGAGCAAGACGGCTTTTGACAATTTGGATGAGATTCTCCAGGTTGATGGGCTTATGTTTTTTGCGGGCGGTCCGCAAGATATCGCGCAGTCTATGGGGTATCCCGGAGAGCCGAATCATCCAGAGTGCATAGCGGCGTATGAGGCGGCGTGTGATAAGGTGCGTGCGGCGGGGAAGCATATGAGTGGCGATGTGATGGTTAGTTTGGATGCTTTTGGGGCGATTTACGATGCGGGGAAGGCGTTACTCGAAGCACACGGCCGCGAGTGTGGTATGAAGATTGGTTGAATTGCGAGGTACATTTGTCTAAGGGACAGGTTGCATCCGGGGAGGCAGAACCGCTGTCTCCCCGGGCGGCTCGGCGCGTGTTGATTAGCCTGATGTTTTCGTCTATGCTGATGCCTATGGTGTCTGGCATGTCGCGGGTTGCACTGCCGGTTATTCGGGATGATTTTGGGATTCCCGCAGATTTGACGGCGTGGGTTCTGGCAGCTTTTATGCTGCCTTTTGTCGTTTTGATGCCGATTTATGGGCGTTTGAGCGATGGCGTTGACCGGCGGTTGTTGATTCTGTTGGGGACTGTGATTTTTGGCGTTGGTTCTGCGATGACGTTTATGGCGCCGAATATGCGCTGGTTGATGGCCGGGCGTGCGATTCAGGGTATTGGCGTGGGGGGGATGACGCCGATGGGTATGGCGCTGCTCGCGTCGATTTTTAGCGCGGGAGAACGCGGGCGCGTCCTGGGGACCTGGAGTGCAGTGGGTCCGGCGATGAGTTTTTCGTCGTCGTTTGTCGCGGGTATTCTCATTGCGCTTTGGGGGTGGCGCGCTGCTTTTGTGCCGGGGCTTTTGCTCAGTGTTGTGACTTTTGTCGCGATTTACAGGGGGGTGCCTTCTCAGGTGATTGGGGAGGCGTCTAAATTTTTGCGGCAGTTTGATTGGGGTGGGGTCGGTTTGTTGTCGGGCGGGATTATATTTCTGATGTTTTATCTGTCCAGCCGGTCTGTGACGGGGGTTGCCCCGTTTGAGGATTGGCGATTGCTTTTGGGTGCGGGAGTGTTTTTCGCTGGTTTCTGGTGGTGGGAGAGAGGGCGGAGAGATCCTTTTCTTCCGCTCAATTTTTTTGGCAATCGCATGTTTTGTCGGGTGACGTTTTGCGCTTCGATGCGGATGTTTGTGCAGGGCGGTATTGGGGTGTTGATGCCGCTGTATCTGGTCGATGTTCACCACATGGGTCCGGCACTGTTGGGCGTGTTTTTGATTATTAGTTCTGCGGCGATGACGCTGATTGTGCGATTTGGCGGGCAGATGTCCGATCGTTTTCAGAGTCGGTGGCTGGTGATGATTGGGATGTTCGTGCAGTTGACGGTGATGCTGGGCTTTGCCCATTTGTCCGATGCGATTTCGACATGGGTTATTGCTGGCCTGCTGACGTACTATGGGCTTGGTGCCGGGTTGATGCTGGCTGCTTTGCACAGTACGGTTATGGGGACTGTCGAGTCAGACCAGATGGGGGCTGCTGCAGGTCTTTATAGTATGCTGCGGTTTATGGGGATGGCGATCAGTACGGCACTGATCGGGGTGGTGTTGCAGTTTTTCTTCGATGCAAATTTATCTACTCTCGATGCGTACCAGAAGGTGTTTATGGTGCTTGCGATATTTCCCGTTCTGGGGATGGCGGTGGGATTTGGGTTGCGGGAAAAGAGGTTGTGAAGCACGTCAGCCATCACCCAATAACCTCTGTGCATTTTGATATGTTATTTTGTCGAATGCTTCTTTTGGCAGGTTCAGGCGCTGTAGATAATCCATCAGGCGCGTGTCAAAATAATCCCTTCCAAATAACAGGCTGTCTTGAAAGTCGATCAGGAATTGTCTGCCAAATGCTTCGTCTCTGCTGATTGCGGTCAGTCCCGATCCCGCGGAGAGGTCGGCGTATAGATTGTCGTATTTTTTGAGCATCTGGGGGACTTTGCCGCCCGGTTCGACTGGACCTTTGGGATACGCTTCTTTGTCAAATTTGCCGTCGCCGGAAATGTGCGCCCAGAATCCGGGGGCATGGCCGATGAAGTTGGTTTCGGGACATGCAATAATCGCCCGTTCAAATGCTTCGATGCTGCCGCCATACCACCAGTTGGGTCGCGGGTAATCCCCGCGTCCGTGATCGATGGGGTAGTCGAGATGGATTGTGATTGGCAGGCCCATGTCACCGCAGACGTGGTAGAGTCTGAGGGCATCTGGGTCGTCGAATACGACTCTGACCTTTAGTTCGCTGGCAACCCGAATCCCGTGAATTTCTACGGCTGCTTTCAAACGGTCAATTGCGTCGGGTCGCTTTGGATGTGGCATGTATCCCAGTACAAATCGGTCAGGGGCTGTGCGCCCTACCTGTATCACGTCTTCGAGGGGGATGCACACGCCTGTTGGGGGCAATACTTTGTGATAACTGGGACTGTATTCGTCTTCTGGCGCTTCCCAGGAGAATAGCCATAGCTGGTCGATGTTTTGCTCGTCCATGTTTTTCAATATTTTTTCGGCGTTGAATCCGTGCCAGTTTGGATGATTGTGCGCGTCGATTAACATGTGAAGCTCCTTTTAGATCAGATACTCGCCATCCCGGATGATTTGGCGTGTTTTCCCGTTTGCTGAAACCAACAGGAGTGATGCCACTTGTATCGGGCTGTCTTTGGCATAGACGATGTCTTCGTGAACAATATGTGCGGGGGATTTGAATTGTTCTGGTCCAATTGTGCCGCCGAGATGTTCGCTGCGTCCATAAGCCCAGTGAAAGCCCGCTTTTTCATCTTCTAAGACATTGCCCCAAACAACGGCTTTTGGATTACATCCCAATGCGAGTTCGGCGATGTTGCCGCGTATTGGATCTTCCTCGAAATAGGCTTTGAAGCTCGCGGCCTGTGTTGTTTCTCCCGCGACATCTACGATCCGATTGTTCTCGACCCGAAATACGATGACGTCGCCATTGTCATTGACGGGTATTTCGCCTTCCGTGCGGCTCGGTTCGCCGTCTCTTTCTCCTTCATAGGGTACCTGGAAACTTTCTCCACTCGGCAAGTTGATGATGGGAAATGCCGAGTTTGCCTTTTCTCGGGGCAGTTGTCCATCGTCTTTGTGGGCTTCGCGGTAGCGCAGGTCAACGGTCCATTTGTGGCCGGTTGTGAAAATTACCTGTGCGGATTCCGCTTGGGAGAGTGCGTCCATTAATATCTGACAGCGGCGCGCCACTTCGGTATAATCCGCAGAGAGCGCGGTTTCTTCCATGCGTCGGGCAACGCCTGGCAATGATGCGGCGCGAAAATCATTATGTGAACGCGCCCATGCAGATAGGGGTGCGGTGGCGGAGAATTGCGTGAGTGAATTTACGATTGTCGCTCGCGCCAGGCCGTCGCGCAAGGGGATGGGTTCGCCTTTGTCGAGGGGCAAATTGCCATTGTGTGCGCCGGTGGCGGGAAAGGTGATGAGGGGCAGGACGTCGAAGCCAATCTGTTCGCCGAGCGATACCCACGCCGCACACCATTCGGCGGCCATTTCTCTGCGTTCGCGCCAGGTCTCGCTATCGCGCAGTTCACCGTGTGGTACATCGGCAATGACGGCTACTGTTTCGTCGGGTTCGGGATGAAATACATCTGTGAATAATTTGTGTAAGTCCATTTTACAAGTTGTCCAGTACAGCGCGCAGTTGCCGCACGCCTTTTAGCATGAGGTCTGGGGATCCCCAGTGTTCGATGCTCACGTTGCCCGTATAACCGTCTGATAGGACCATTTTGAGCAGGTCTTCGTATTTTATATCGCTGTCGCGAATGGGGTCCAGTTCTTTGTCGGGGTTGGGTTTGACGTGCAGATGGGTGATCCGTCCTTTGATCTGTTCGTATCCATCGGGGATGGCCTGTTCGCCACATCCGATGCCGTTGTTCACATCCCAGCAGAAGCTGAATCCCGATGTGTCGCCGAGGGCGTCGGCAACTGTTCTGGCTTCCGCACAGGTGCCGGCAATGGTCGCGCCTTCGTTTTCCAGCGATAGGGTGACGCCTTCGCGTTCGGCTATTTTGGCTATGGGGCCGAGAAATGGCACGATGACGTCGAGATAGTTCTCAACACCGGGTCGATTTGCCCGGTCTCCTTTTCGTCGATTGGGGTTCCAGAGGGAAAATCCGCGGATGACGGTTGTATCAAATGCTTTTGCGAGTTCGATCATGCGGTCAAATATGCGCTGGTGTTCGGCTTTTTCTTCGGCGCTGTCGTGCGCGCATTTGCCCACGGGCGAGCCGACGGACATAACGGTTACATTGTATTTTGCCAGTACGTCCTGGACGCGCTGCAGTTCGTCGTTGTCGATTTCCTGGACGCGTTTGCCCCAGATGCCGCCGCGCAGTTCAATTCCCGTTGCACCCGCTTCTACGCCCAGGCGCACAGATTTATCAAAGTCGGCTTTGTCGATTTCATCTGCAAAATAACACAGTTCCATCCCTTCCTCCTGTGAGTGGTTAAAATGACGCGTGCCATATCATATAACATCTTTTTGAACAGTCAAAGAAAAACGCGACCCACGCGAGTTTATTTTTAATTTTTAATTTCTGGTTTTTAATTATCATGGTGTTATGAATGAACAGACGAGAAAGAAAATTCTGCAATCCACACCACACCCGAAGGGGATTCGCAAGGTGGATAGAAAACGCCTGATAGCGCAATTGGCTCGCGCTGAGCCACCGCTCGATTACGACCGGTATATTCGCTCTAAATCATGGCAGATTAAGAGGCAGAAGTTTCTCGCCCATTACAATTGCCAGTGCGTTTTGTGTGGGAGTAAAGAGCATTTGCACGTCCACCATCTGCACTACAAGACACTGGGGAATGAGGGTGTAGAGGATGTGATTGTTTGTTGCAGGCGTTGTCATTTTATAGAGCACTTGAAATAGCAGTCAGCGGTCAACTCACCCGACATCGCCTGCCTTTCATCTGTGTTTATCGGTGTTCATCTGTGGTTGCATTTCATGCTTTTCCGGAGATTTTTATGCCGAATATTATCATTATCACCACGCACGATACGGGGCGGCATTTTGGGTGTTATGGTGTCGATACGGTGCATACGCCTGCGATTGACGCGATTGCCGATGATGGGTTCAAGTTTACCAATTATTTTACGACGAGTCCGGTGTGTAGCCCCAGCCGGGGAGCTATGCTTACGGGGCGCTATCCGCAGAGCAATGGGTTGATTGGGTTGACGCATTCGCCGTGGGATTGGTGTTTTAATGAGGGGGAGCGACATCTTTCGCATATTTTGCGGGATGCGGGCTATCATACGGCTCTTTTTGGGTTGCAACACGAGGCGTCTAATACTGAGGATTTGGGTTTTGAAGCGACTTTTGCACAGCGCGATGAAACGGGCCGCCGCGCAAACGCGCTTGTGGTTGCGCGTGCTCTGGCGGATTTTCTCAGGGCAGGTGCGGGTTCTAAGACGCCATTCTACGCGCAAGTCGGTTTTTTTGAGACGCATCGTCCGCACGATTTTGGCGATGTGGGACCCGATGATAGTCAGGGTGTTGATGTGCCGCCTTATCTGGTTGATGACGAGACATCGCGGCGGGAACTCGCTCTGCAACAGGGTGCTATTCGCCGCGTTGATGAGGCGGTTCAGATTATTGCCGATGCTCTGAAAGAGAGTGGGTTAGAAGACGATACGCTGCTGGTTTTTACGGTTGATCACGGTATTGAGTTTCCGAGGGCGAAGTGGTTTTGCTATGATGCAGGTATTGGCGTTGCATTGCTTATGCGCTGGCCCGGTGGGGGTGTTCGGGGGGGACAGAGTTGTGGACATTTGCTCAGTAATGTCGATTTTTTGCCCACGCTTATGGATCTCATACAGCATCCCATTCCGGATAATGTGGAGGGTTTGAGTTTTGTTAGTGTGTTCAAAGATCCGGATGCGGAACCCACGCGGGATGCGGCTTTTTCGATTTTTCAGGGTAGCGATAGTCGCAGTGTTCGCACCGATCGCTATAAGTTTATTCGCAATTTCAGTCCGCGGCGCCTGATAGATGTGCCCGTGGATATGACCGATCCCCCAAGACCGCGTATCAAACAGCCAGTGGCACAACTCTACGATCTGGAAAAAGATCCCAATGAGTTTGAGGATGTCGCCGATAAACCCGAATACCGGGATGTTTATAATGCGTTGAGCCAGCGTCTGTGGCAATGGATGGAAGATGTGAATGATCCGTCGCTTAAAAGTCCGATTCCCACGCCGTACTATTGGGAGGCGATGGCGGAATATAACACGAGAAAGGAAGGGTAATGTCGAAAGGAAAAGTTGTAAATCTCGCGCTTGTCGGCTGTGGCGGTATTGCCGGCGGGCATCTTCGGCGGTATGGAGAGATTTTCGATAAGGGCGAAGACCGTTTTCGCATTGTGGCTACGGTTGATAGCGATATCAGCCGCGCACAGGCATTTGCCGATCAGATCAATGGGAAGACTGGATGGGCGGTCAATTGCTATCCCTCGGTTGAGGATCTGCTCAATTCAGAGTCCGATCTGGATGGGGCCGATATCTGCAGTCCCCACGGTTTGCATCATGTGCTCGCCTGCGAGTTGCTCGAAGGCGGTGTGAATATCCTGTGTGAGAAGCCCATTGGTGTGACGGTTAAAGCTACGCAAAGAATTATCGATACAGCCAGGCGCTGCAATAGGATCGCCGCGAATGCCGAACAGTGTCGTCGCAGTGTTGGGCAGCGCACGATTCACTGGGCGTTTAATGGTGGTCCGCTCGGCGAACCCAGATTGTGGTACGCCATCAGGTCGGGGTGGCAGGATCCCGCGAATTATCCCGATTGGCACTGGCGCGTGGATCGCAAACTCGGCGGGTGCGGGATGGTTATGGATAGCGGCGCGCACTGGGTGGATACCATGCGTTACTGGTTTGGGGAAGTGGAGAGTGTTTATGCGCGCGTGGAACAACTTGAACAGCGTCCCCATAAGAAAGGCGATGATCTGGTCGATGATAGTCGCGAGGATTTTTGGACCAGTATTTTCAATTTTGAAAGTGGCGTGATTGGCACGTGGTCGTGGACGGTTAGTGCGCCGGGAAAGGGTTTTACCCAGCTCAATCTCACGGGGAGCAAGGGTACGATTGTGGAGCGCGATATTTTCCATCCGGCGGCGTCTCAGGCGCGCGGTGAATGCCAATTTATAGATGGTACGGCGTATGGCGTGTCCCAGCTTCAAGATATGTTTCTCGATTCATTGAGTCAGAGCGAAAAGGATCGCCTCTTTCCCTATGGGCTGACCGATGGCATGGCGATTGAATTGTGGGATTTTATCGATGCGCTGAGTATTGGACGCGATGTGGAAATCGACGCGGAAGAGGGGCTTAAGAGCAAGGCCGTGAGTGAGGCGATTTACGAGTCTGGGAAAAGCGGAGAGGTCGTCAGGGTGAGCGATGTGATATCCGGCAAGGTCTGCGCGTATCAGGAGGATATTGACCAGATGTGGGGGTTGGTGTGAGGGGGGATGACTGCTGAAAAAACAGGCCGCGGTCTCAAGGGATCGCGGCCTGTTTTGTTTCTTCTCATTTGCCTTTCATCGGTGTTTATCTGTGTTTATCGGTGGTTGCTTTTCACGCATTTCCCGGACGGCCTATTTCGATGAGGTTGCCATCCGGGTCGTGTACGAAAACATAGCGCGTGCCGTCGTGTGGACGCACGCCGGGACCGGAGGCAACGCGCACGCGTTCGCGGTCGAGCAAGGTGATGACGCGGTCGAAGTCAGCGACTTCAAAGGCGATGTGGCGGCGCGAAGGACGGGGGTATTCTTCGGCGAGGATCAGGTGGATTTCGACATCGCCACAGCGATACCAGGCACCTGCAAAGTCGTAATCCGGCCGGGGAATGGGTTGTAGCCCCAAAAACTTTTCGTAAAATGCCGATGCGCGTTCGAGGTTACCTGTAACCAATGTGATGTGGCTGACGCGGGTGATGCCCATGCCAGTCGATTCCATGCGATTGGCCACCGGATTAATTCTCCATCAGTAGGGTTCTCATTTTACGCATACGAGAGGGATGCTTGAGTGCCGCCAGGGCTTTGTCGCGTATTTGGCGCACGCGCTCTTTGGTCAGGTTGAGGATGTTGCCAATTTGTTCCAGCGTCATTGTTTCACCGCTGTTAATGCCGAAATAGAGGCGTAATACGCGGGCGTCGCGCGGAGCCAATGTGTTGAGCGCGGTGTGTATTTCCTCTGCCATAGAGCTTTCGAGCATGGCCTCTTCGGGAGTTTCCTGGTCGTTGTCTGACAACATTTCCAGCAAGCTGGTGTCAGGACCGTCTTCAAGGGGCATGTCGAACGAGACATGCCACCGCGAGGCGCTGAGGAGGTCTTGCACTTGCTTGGGGTGCAGTTCGGCCTGTGCAGCGATTTCTTCAATGCGCGGTTCGCGTCCCAGCGATTGTTTGAGTTCTGAGGATATGCGTTCCAATTTGCTCAGGTGTTTGATTTTGTTGACGGGCAGTCGCACCATGCGGGCTTTTTCTGCCAATGCCGATAAGATGCCCTGCCGAATCCACCAGACTGCATATGTGGTGAATTTGACGCCTACGGTTTCATCGTAGCGGGTGGCCGCGCGAACAAGACCCATGTTGCCTTCGGCGATGAGGTCTTCCAGGAGCAGGCCGCGTCCCTGATATTCTTTGGCTATGGTAATGACGAATCGCAAATTGGATTCGATCATTTTATTGAGACTTTTGCGGTCTCCTTTGCGAATGCGCTTGGCCAGATCAATTTCTTCTTGTGGCGTGAGCAATTCGCTATAGGCGATGTCTTTGAAATAGAGTTCCAGTGCGGAACTACTGCCTCCATTTGTTCCGTTTGAGGTACTGTAACTCATCAGTGCGGCAGACATGTATTTCCCCCGTGACTGAGATATCGACTCTCTTGATCGAGTGTCTTGTGTTTCAACTCGTCAAAGGTTCACAATAAGTACTGTGACA
>JAPPAB010000017.1 GCA_026705765.1 Gemmatimonadota bacterium | reverse complement strand
GGCGAAAAATCCGGAAGCGTAAAACCAGAGCTTTTTGGACATGGATACTGCTCCTCTATGGAGTGATTGATGACATCTTTACTACTTGCGATCTACTGCGTTTCCCCGGCGACTTCAAGCGAAAAAATTGACCTCCCCTCCTTTCTGCGTGAAGCCGGCGGTGTGCAGGCGCCCCTGCACACCACTCAAATTCTTAAGTTTTGTAGTACAATATAAACTAACTTGTGGGATCAGAAGTTCCCAGTTTTTTAGAAAGGGCGCGCAAAACCGCGCCCTTCCGCGATCTACCACTTAATGCGCAAGCTAAATTGCATCTCGCGCGGAGAATCCCAATAGTTGCCGATATCGTTGATTTCCGGTGCTTGCAGACCCAGCGCAACAATATCGACATTGGTAGGCTCTAAGCCCATGATGCCATACTTCTGATAGCGATCGGAATCCCAATCTTCTGGAACCCCACCAATGCTATTCTGGCGCCAGTCCTTCTGGTTGAACAAATTGTAGATCTCCACAGCCACGGTTATGTTCACGCCCGACATATTGCCAAATACCTTCTCGGCATTGAAGTCCGCACGCGTATGGAGGGGACCCTGTCGGAATCCCTGAATACCACCCGTGCTATACGTAAACCTGTTACCCGCGTAGAGATAATACACCAGATTGGAGCGAATATTGCCTAAGGCTTTGCCGCCAAAAGGACCGTAGTTCGCTGGCGTGGCAAATAAGAACGTAATCGAACCAAAACTGCGGCGGTCGGCGGTCAGCGGGGCACGCTCGCCAGATTCCTGGTTGTGCGCCACCGACAGGGTGCCTTCGCCACTTCCCGGATTGCCCGGATGGTTGCCAGCGCGTTCCCAGAATTCCCTGTCTCCATCGTCGTAATGGCCCAGGCTCGTGCGGGCTTCATTGGCGACAAACTGAGCGCCCTCTGACGAATAGTGCGAATACCACGGAATCCACGACCACGCACCACCTCTGCCGTCGAAATTCAATATTCTGGTATGTTGACTCCGCAAATAAATATTCGCCTGTCTTCCATACTGGATGATGTAGTGATCTTCGGGTAACCCTTCGCGACGCGCTTTTTCCCGCAGTGATACGGGTGTCTCTACGCCTGTCGTGGGATCGACATCCCAGGTGTTAAAGTAGTACCCACTGGCTACGAACTGAGAGTCTGGCCATACATCGCGGCGGTGCGCGCTATTGCGACCTCCGTCTGCCCACTGCAGGTTGTAGCCCACATTGAACGAGAACATGTTCGAGAATTTCTTCCGCAAATTGATCTCGAAACCGCGAACATCGCGCCAGTTACCCGGCCCATGGCCTTGAACACCCGTCACATACTGATGGCCCCCTGGATCGATCCACTGCTGTGAGGCGCTTCTGATCTCATTACCCGACGCTTTGTAATAAGTCGTCAGCCCGAGCACGTAATCACCCACAAAGTTCCAGTCCAGGCCCACCTCAAAAGAAGTGGTTTCTTCGGGAGGCAAATACGGAGTACCGTGCCGTGAACCCGAGTCATTGAACTCGTTGAACTGTTCGCCGGGATCAATCGCACCATTGCCATTCAGATCCCTATCCACGGCCTCATTGGACGTGAACTCGTTCATGAACATTTCGTGGAATTGCGGGCGCTGCACAAACCGACCGTAGAAAAAGCGTACGAGGCTCTTTTCCGTAATCGGGTGCGACACGCCAATGCGAGGCTGAACTGCTTTGATCGTGGGACCCTTGGTTGTGGGAATATAGGCGGAACGCGTCATGCCATTCCAAGGTGCCTTAGCACCGTACCAGGCATCGGAGTCTTTGATATAGGTGTTCGGGAAGAAAATCTCGCCCCTCATGCCCGCATTCACAATCATCCCCTCAAACTCGATCTTGTCCTGAATATAGACACCAAAGTCAAGGGGATTGAGGCCCACATTGTTTCCACTGGGCCAGAATGCCGTATCTGTATAGTTCTGGGAGAACCAGCGCAGGCGACGGTGCGTGGGACCATCTGACCACCTCTGCTGATACCAGTTGTTGTAGCGGATCACTTCCACGCCGGCTTTCACAAAGTTCTGCTTGTTCACCTGGCTGGAAAGGTCTGCCTTAAAGCTCACCCGGTTGTAGCTATACATGCTCCAGTTGTGCGTTTCGCGGTAAATCGTGTAGTGCCCTGCCGCATCCTTCACGCTGGAAGAAGTCAGTTTATCATCTACGATAAAGTGGCGATGAAAGCCCGTGGTGTCTCGGTCTGTCGTCGAATAGCCCAGATTCACTTCGTAAAAAGTCTTGGGAGACAGAGAATGCGTCACAGCACCGTAAAACAACGCATCTGTGGTAACGAGGTTACCCGTTGGATTTACGACGTGTAAAAAGATATTTTTACCACTGTTGCGCAAATCCAACCTGCCGCCATCGCTCGGGCCACCAAAGGTCCCTTCACTGCTATTGTAAATCCCCCCTGCTCGCAACTTCAAGCTGGGAGATGCGGAATACGTCAGCTTTGCTGTATTGCGCGTATTCCGGGGCGTGGTCAAATTGGCACTCAACAATGCCGCAGGCTCTTTGCGCCAGACCGTACTGGCAAAAAATGTCACGTCCTGACTCAGAGGACCCGCGATATTGGCATCGATGCGATGTCCCATTTTGCCCGTGTAGTCCAGACGCTTGTGCGCCTGTACGATGTCATTGGAACCATCGCCATCCAGGTCAGCGGGGATCTCGATCTGCTCTGCAACCCAGTCGGGATTATCCCACTTGTTGTTGCCCCGGTGCATGGGCGAATCGTACACATTCGCACCCCAGTGCTTCTGTCCCGAAGGCGTGAATCGATAGTCCAGCATACCGCTGTATGACGAACCACCATCGCGCGTCACCATCGAAACCACACCACCCTGGGCATTGCCATACTCGGCGTTGTAACCACCCGTAATCACCTGAAGTTCCTGAACCGCACTCTTGTTCAGGCTTCGCCCGATACCCGTGCGAGAACCATAGGAGTCGGTCGTTGAAATGCGAACGCCATCCACGATGTATGCCACATGGTCGCGGTCGCCGCCGCGGATCATAATCTCATCGCCTTCGGCATCGATTGAAACACCAGCCTGAAGCTCGATAAAATCACCCATATCGCGCACGATGGGCACGGCTTCCAGATCCTCGGCACTCATGATGTACTTGCTCGTCGTCTTATCTGGCTCAACCGGCGGACGTTCGGCAATCACCGTGATTTCGCCCAATTCCAGAGCTGCTTCCCGAATCTGGAAATCAACCGTCGTCGTCAAGTCAGTTTGAACCCTGATGCCGGTCTGACGCTGTGCATCATAACCCACTAACGAGGCCGTCATTGCATACGTGCCGGGATCGACGAGCAAAATGACAAAAAACCCATCGGGATCGGTGACTGCACCGCGCTGTGTGCCTTCAATCACCACATTGGCACCCGGCAATACTTCACCCGTCTGCGCGTCGCGCACTGTACCCTGCACTTTTCCCGTTGTCGCGGCATGTGAAATACCCGCGCTAACAAGCAAGGACAGTACAACTATTGAAAGTATCTTTTGCATCAATTTTTACCTCCTTTAATCCCAGAAATAGAATTTGAACCCGGCACTCAGATCAAACATCTGAAGCGGAAATGCCTTATCCAGGCCCCACGCATCGCGAGGGCGGAGTTCGCCGAGAATAAAATGATACCGCGCGCGCACATCCAGCGCGATCGTCTGCGTCACGTGCGCTTCCAGCCCCAACCCCAACACCGCGGTCACGGCCGTGCGCGTATCTTCCTGACGGTCAATCACCACCTGGGGCAAAATATCGCCCTGAGCATCCACATTCGTCGCATCTACACCGCTGGCATCGGTCGGACTCTGACCGGGCCAAACAATATTTTCTGCTACGGTCTTGTGATCGTACAAACCACCGCCCGCAACGATATAAGGCGAAAAACTCCCCTCATCCATTGAACGGTCCGCATTAAAAAACCACAACCCGGACAATAGCACACTATTAAAGCGATTCGTGTGCGAACTATTCGGGTTGATATCTTTGCTGCTATATTGCTTGGCTGTCAGAGCCTTGGGGGACCAGGTAAACTCACCGGTTTCCAGAGCGCCACCATCCATATAAGTGTGGTGAAATTCGGCTTCAACAGTCAGGCGAGGGCTACTCACACGACTGGCATTAAGCCCCCATTTATCCACACCACTGCCAAACCTTTCACCAAAGGTGAACAGGGGATTGGTATAGCTGACAAACCCGCCCAGGCCCCACTTACCGGCAACCTGAGCCGAAGACATGCTTGCCGAAGCCAAAACACAGGCAACGACAAAACCTAAAACTTTATACCATCTCAAAGTACTACCTCCTTTCGCAAACTGCGAAAAATGAACGACTTAACAACTTTACTATGCAACGCAAAAAAAATCTATCTCTATTCACCACCTCCTTTTGTTTGTTATCACATCTGAAACATACAACCCAAAAACAGCCATCAAGACATAATAGATTGAAAATTTGTTTCAAAATTGTTTCCAAAAATTCAACTTAATGTAAAAAAAAACTATGCGCTATGCAATCATTTTTTTTAACGGTTAGCGCTCGCTTACATTTCCCTCTAACCGCAACCGCCTTGCCTCCGTGCGGATCTTATCCATCTCCATCTTCATCCGCACGATACCCTCCCAATGCGTATAATCTGGCGAATGGTGATACGCCGCCTTAAACGTAGTCGCGTGATAAAACTTGAACAACCTGAAAAATGCCTGCTCGATCTCCGATGTATTTTCGTACAACTGCTGCCCGCCAAGCTCAAAAGCGTGCCCAACCACCGGATTGGCCGGACGGTCCTCGGGCATGGGCTCCAGCGCACCCTCATCGTACAGCGCCTTAATCACCGCATAAGACTCTGCAACCAGCGCGTCTGCCTCGCGCTTAATCGCATCTGCGCGCTCCAGGCTCTCTCGGGAAAACCGATTGGAATGACACGGCGCACACACCTGCAACATCGCATTTCGATTCGCTTCAAACGCCTCTTTTGTCAAACGCTTCATCGCCAGATGCGGCAAAAAATCATCCTCGAGCACCGCGCCCGTAAACACCGCACCCAACCCGATATTTGCCACATGCCCGTGATCGCCATTGGGCATGTGGCACGTCACGCAACTCGGCGACTTCTCGGCATCTCTATCCGCATAATACAAAACCCCGTGAATACTCGTCTTATACGCCTCCATCACCGGATGGTCCGGGCCGCCGTGACAAACGGCACATGCCTCGGGTTCTCGCGCAAGCGCCGCACTGAATTCATGACTCGGATGACAGGTGTTGCACCCCCCCACGCTGCCATCGGCAAACCGCGCGCCAATACTGTGACACCCCATACACCCCTCTTCTTGCATCGCGCGCGACTGCGCCAAAAAACGCGCATCCGACAACGCGGCCAATTCCGCATCGGCATGCCCGCTCTCTGCAAATGCCTCAACCTCTTCTGCGTGACATTTGCCACACATCCCAGCCGACACCTGCCCTCGAACCGCAAAAACCGTCTCGTGGTTCTCGCCGTGACAATCTGCACACCCCACATTGGCTCGAAAATGGGCACTCTCGCGCCACTGCTTGTCCATACCCGGGTCGATATTCCGATGGCACCCTTCGCACGACTGGTCACTCTGGATGCGCCACAAAAAAACCGGGTGAGCAACAAACCGAACCGCCTCTTCCGGCTGCAACACATAAAACACACCAGAGACGCAAGCCAATACCAGCACACCAACGCCAACAATTTTCATCCAGCGCCTCACAATTCACGCCCTTTCAATTCTCGCAACAAATCGCGTGCCTGCGTATTGCCCGGCTCGCGCGCAATCACGCGCCGCAAAACCGCAACCGCACTATCTCGCTGCCCGCCTATGGCATAAGCCTGTCCCATAAACAACTCCAACCCCTGCGCTTCTGGCTCCAGCACCCACGCCTGTCGATACACAGACAGCGCACCTTCTATATCGCCGCGCTCCTGTAAAACCGTGCCCAGCACAGTAAGCGCGGGAACATAAAAAGGATCGACAATCAACGCATCCAACAAAAGAGATTCCGCAACCTCTAACTCTCCCAAATCAGCCCGAATAAGCCCCTGCATCGCATACACATCAGCACGATTGGCCTGGTATTTCACCGCAACTTCAAAATGAGGCAACGCCTCTGCCAGCATTCCCTGCACATAGACGCGGTGTCCAACGGCAAAAGCAGAATCAGACTTTGCAACCCCCACATCTCGCGCCTGCCTGCCCAAACCAAATAATCCCGCGCCCGCATCCTCCATTTCCAACGCCCTGCGGTATGCCGCGCGCGCCAACGCCCAATCGCCCGACAGCGCGTGTGCCGTACCCCTTTCTACCCAATCGCCTATCGACATCTCGTCCCAATCATAATCATCGCGCACCTCGCCATCGCCCGCCGAAAACGCCAATAACGCGAGTTGCCGAATCGCCGGAACATATCCCGGCGCAACAGCAAGCGCACGGCGATAGGCTTCGATAGCACCTGCGCGATCCCCACTGCCCCACAGCGCATTACCCACAGAGGTATGCAAAACGGGCGAACCCTCGCGCACATCATCAAAAGTTGTCGCAGCATCTGCATAGCGCCCATGATGCAACAGCAATGCACCTGCGCGCAACCGGGAAGTCAAATCGCTCTTCTCCTTGAGCAACGCCCTCATCTGCTCAAAACGCTTCTGTTTTCGCGCCAATCGCGCCAGATCTGCCGCGGTCTCCGGATGCCGGGGGTCTAACTTTGCAACAATCTCAAACTCCCGCCTCGCATCTTCAAAAAGCCCCTGAGCTTCATAGACCTGCCCCAAACTCTCGTGAAAGCCCGGATCGTCGCCCTGCACACCATACACCACATCGCGATGCTCCTCAAGTGCCCGGCGGAACGCATCGCCCGCAGTGGAACCATCCGGCAAATAGCCAATATCCATCAACGCAAACGGCGCTTGCACCCGCACAATGCGCGCCGAATCGGACAACGCATCCAAAAGCGCTGGCAAACCGCGCACATCGCCCAAACGCCCCAGCGAAATCGCCGCCTTCATCCGCACCATCGCATGCGAATCACCCATCGCCTCAACCAGTGCCGGCACCGCACGCGCATCCCCCACCCCCCCCAGCAAAGACGCAGCTGTCGCGCGCCAAACCGCACTCTCACGCCCATCGTTTACCAGCTTCATCAACTGCGCCACACCACCGCCCCTTTGCCCATTCGCAATCGCCGTTGTACGCGCCACAATTTTGTCCTGATAATCGCCATACCACTGCTTTGCCCACGCAGAAGCCCATTGCGCGGACTTATCGTCGTGACACTGATTACACGCATTGGGCACGCCATTGACCACCGTATTTTCCGGCGCGGGAGATGCAATGCGGTGATCCGTCAGATTTTCTCCTGTCACATAGTGATACGGCATGTGACACTGCACGCATTGATTGCCCACACTCCCCGCGCGGTGATGCCCATGCGCGACCGGATCGGCTGCAACATCTTCATGGCACGTCTCGCACAATTCCACGCTATTTCGGTCCGCCACCAGATCGATATCGCGCGCTGTTCCGTGCGCGTCGTGACACGTCGTACACGTCAATTCACCCTGGATATAACACGCACTCATCAAATGCAGAGCCGCGGGATACAAATAAACCCGGGGCTGTCCATCCGAATAAAAAATCGCCTCGTCATCTGGCAACACAAGAGAATAATAATCGTAAAAATTCTCACCCGGCAAATACCCGGTCGCCACAATTTCCTTGGCGGCATGACACTGCGCACACACCTCAACAGACCGTTCCTTATCCAGCGACCGCAATAACAGCAAATGCAGCGGAGCGTCAACTTGCCCGCGCGTCTCGTCGTGTTTGCCCGACGGCCCATGGCACGCCTCGCAATCAATACTCAGACTGCCCACAGTCGTGCGATAAGTCTGGGTAGGCACATCGTAATGCTTTTGCACCCGGCTGGCGTGACAATCAAAACAATGAAAATTCCACGTGCGTCCCGCATTCGTCCAATAATAATAATCTTCTCTCGCCAGAGGCCGCGACTGTTCCACCACGCCTCCTTCCTGTGCATCGACCCAATCATTTGTCGCGCCATCGTGATACAGGGGTAACACCTGCCACCGCCCATTGGGAAAAGCCGTCAAATAAGCCTGATGCTGCCGCTTGCCAATCGCGTAATCCACGCGATAAGTCCCCACGCGCCCATCCTCCCCTTTAGTCTGCATATAATACGCATCCCCCCTGCGAAACATGCGCGAACGCACACCGCCATACACATGGGATACATTGTCAAAATCACCCACAATCGTCGAATCAGCCGGCACAGTCATAGCGACACTGTGCAAACTCTGCCGCCACTCGGCATACTTGTCGGTATGGCAGGCAGCGCACCGTTCCAGCCCCGTAAACCCCGGCTCAGAAACGCGCACCAAATTGGGCACCTCGCGTTCTCGATTGCACGACGCGAACACCAGAATCACCCATAAAATGTGAAATATCCCAAACCGCATAACACGTCCTGTTGATGCGCGAATAAAAAATGTAAACCGTCACCCCCACAAGAGCAACGGCCACCAATGCGATAACCTGGCTTTTTAATACAATTAAGGCTCTCCCCGCGCACACCGAAACCCGATGTAAGCAAATATTTCGGTATCAAACTCTTCGCGCGCCAGAGCCTGCTCTTCCATAATCAAAACCGAACTCCGCACAAACACGCGGATATCGTGTTGCGCCGAAAACCAGCCCCCACCGCGAAGCGTGCGATCTGGCCCATCATCCATACCTGAATTTTCTAAATTCACCGGATTGTGCCTGGGACTATTTGCGTAATACGTATGCTGGTATTCATCCAGCGTCCACTCCCAGACATTGCCCGCCATATCCATCGCGCCATAAGGACTTGCACCATCTGGATAGCTACCCACAGGCATGGGGCCCGAACTGAAATTGAAATTGCACAGCGATTCACTCGCAGGCTCATTGCCCCAGGGAAACACGCGCCCATCCGTGCCCGCAGCGGCCAATTCCCACTGCGCTTCACTCGGCAATTGCAAACCCGCCCAATGGCAATAATCCCGCGCTTGAGACCACAAAACCCCCACTGCCGGCTGATCGGGTTGACCAAACCCCTCTACTCGAAAGTACTGCGGCTCTTCACTTCCCGTGGCTTCAACATAAGCCAAATACTGTGCGTTGGTCACCTCGTATTTATCGATATAAAAAGCGTCGAGCATCACCTCGTGCAGCGGACGCGTATTTGAAGGCCCATCGCTCGACCCCATCGCAAAGGTGCTAACAGGAACAAAAATCTGCACATGCTCCGTGCCCGCAGGCGTCGTCACAACAGATTCTTCAATCACATATTCTGGATCGGCCGCCTTGCTACAAGCCATGATCAATGCAATACCCAAAACGCCGAATCGATAAACCGTTTTTGGTATCATGACGCACTCCATCACGACCAGACAATATAATTGCCCGAATCCACCATAATCCGATGCACATACGTCTCGATCATCGCGTGGTCCCGCTCGTGTTCTGCGGTCTTTAAACTAAAAGGCCGCAACACCGGGATTTGCATCTCTGGATCTGTCCAATCTTGCACATAAACCGAAGAATTCATACCGCTTAACACCACCTGAATATCGGTTATCAAATCATCCGTAAAATGATTGGGCAAATCCCACATTGCAATCTCAGCATCAAAAGTCTGCAAATCAGACACAAACCGCGTCTTGTGACTCTGAACAGTCTCATTAAACGCCCGCTGCAACGCCATACGCCCATCCAAATGCGTACAGGTGCGCACCAGAGGTCCCAAATCTTTGGGACACACCACCGCGTGAACCGTCGTCACCTTCTCATTTTCTCCCGGCACAGCCACAGCCAGCATCTTCTCGACGACGCGAGGGGAAAAACCCGTCAAATTCGGATCGATAAATTGCCGGTGTTCCAATCCTGGCCAGAAAAAATGCTTTCCCACATCCAGGTGCTCGTGCATCTCCAGCAAACCGTGAAACACGCACTCCAGCACAGTATTGCCCGCCGAGACCCCATTTGCCGAATCATTCAAATGCGGCACATCCGACACCTTCAAACTGGACGGCACGAGTTCGACATCAGAAGTCAACTCATAAATGGGCGTCTCCCGCCCGCTCGCCAGCGCGTCAAAAAACGAAATGCGCTCGACCGCCTCTGCCATCGCCCCGGCCAGCACCTGCTGTTTGGAAAGCCCTTTGCCCATCGTGCGAAGCGCAATACCCTCCATCAACGGCCCTTCGTATTTGCGAAACAGCGCCGATTGCACGTAATCCGTATAACAATCGGCGATCCATACCGTATTGTAAAACCGCCGCGCGCGCGCTTGAAACCGACACTTTTTGGACAGCGCCTCCCCGAACCGCTCAATAGTCTCTTCAAACGGAACCGTGCGATCGGCAATAACGATATGATGCGACTCGCTCATTGTGCCCGTGCCCGATTCAAATCTTCAACCGCCTCGGCAAATCGTCCCATTTGCCGAAACGTCTCCGCGCGGAGTTCTAATGCCCATCCATTTTCGGGATCGAGATCCAACGCCCGCGTAAAATCCGAAACCGCTGCCTCAAACTGCCCCAGCATTCGTCGAGACTCCCCGCGATTTGCCCAAATCCACGCATCCCCGTTCTCCAGCATCACCGCCCGGTCAAAATCGACCAGCGACGCCTCGGGATCATTTTCCATCCGCAACGCAACGCCTCGCCCCATAAGCGCCCACAGATGATCGGGAAAAATCTCCAGCGCCCGTGTAAAATCGCGGATTGCCTCCGCACTTCGTCCCAATTGCCGCAACATATCGCCACGCGCGGCCAACAAATCCAGATCATCGGGCGCGACGACGAGTGCGCGGTCAAAATCCAAAAGCGCATCCTCCAATTGACCGATCTCCCACAACACCTCGCCCCGCCCGATCAATGCACCCAGGTGATTGGGCATCGCCTCGAGCGCCTGCCCAAACATCTCCATCGCAGCCTCAGCCTCATCAGCCTGACGGTAGATCTCCGCCCGCCCGGCAAACGCATCTGGATGCCCATTGCCAACTGCAATCGCCCGATCAAAATCGACCGCAGCCGCATCGAACTGTCCCAAATACATCAACACATGCCCGCGGCTAATCAACGCGCCAAAATAATCTGCATCCAGCGCCAAAACCCGATTGAGATCCCCCAAAGCCTCTTCAAACCGTCCCATCTCGCGCAGGGTCTCTCCCCGACTCGCAAGAGCCTGCGTATTTTCCGGATCGAGCGCAACCGCCTTGCCAAAACTGTCTATCGCATCATCAAACTGCCCCATCAACCCGCAGGCAATCGCGCGATTGCTCCACACCCAGGGATCATCTGGCACCAGAGCGATTGCGCGATCAAAATCTGCAATCGCCGCATCAAAACGCCCCAATTGCCCGTATGTAATCCCCCGATGCACAAACACAACGGCATCGCCATCGCGGATTGCAACAGCCGCATCAAAACCCGCAACAGCAGCTTTCAGATCGCCGTTATCGCGATGCGCGATAGCGCGCTGAACCACAGCTTCAAAGTCGTTTAGAGATAGAGACATAAAAGAAAAAAGTGGGAACCACAAAACACCCAAAACGTAAACACAATGTAGATAAACAAAACCCCAAAATCAAGCGCAAACCCCGTGACATTTTGCACGCGATTTAGTATATTAGCAATCAGCAATCTTCTCTCTCACCTTACGGAGGAACACCATGAAACATCTGCGATTTTTCTCTATCGCCCTATTTCTGTGCTTATGCACAACAGCTTTTGCCCAGCCCGGAGTAGGAGAAAAAGTAGGTGAATTTCAACTTCAAGCCACCGATGGCAGGTCTTATGGCGTCAGCCATTCGACCAACACCGTCTCCGTCCTCTTTTTTGTAGGCTACAACTGAGGGACTTGCATAGGGGCGGGTCCCGCCTTTGAAAGAGATGTTCACCAACGCAACAAAGACAAAACCGGCTTACAGATCCTCACACTCGATAGATACAACGGCAACCGCGCACAGGCGCAATCCTATCTGACGCGATCCACTGTCACGACACCCATGCTCACAAGTGCCTCTGGCGTCTCCGGAACTCTCGGCACCCGCAACGAAGACATCCTCGTCATCGACCAGGGAGGCATCTTGCGCCTCAGAACCACAGCAATCGCCACTGGCTCTGCTGACCTGATCAACGCGCAAGTCGATGCACTACTCAATAAAACGCCTGTTATTTCCCTCTTTCCATCAGAAATCTACTTTGGCAGAACCCTTGAAGTGGGGCAATCTAAAACCGTAGAATTTAAGATCGAAAACACCGGCGCAGGACCCCTCGAAATCACTGGATACTCGGCTCCCGAAGGCATCACAATGGAGCCATCCACACTGACCATAGCCCCCGGCGAAAGCAAAACCGTACAAATTATCCTGGCGCCAACGCAGGCCGGTACATTTTCGGGCAAAATCACTCTCCAACACGGCGAACAAAGCGTTGGCACCCTGGAGATCCCTTTCGTCAACCTCACCATCGAAGCGGCCCAAATCCCGACCATATCACTGGTTCAGGAAAATTTGAGCCTGGGTGAAATCGAAATGGGCAAAGACGCAACAACAACATTCACCATCACAAATACTGGTACAGGCCCACTCAACATCACAGACATCCAATCCGACATCGCGGGCATTACACTTTCAGAAACCCAATTAACAGTGCCACCCGGCCAATCTCAGGACATCACGGTGACTTTCAGTCCGCCAGCCGAAGGTCCTATCACCGGCACCATCGACGTAATCTCAAACGACCCGGAAAACGCCTCCATCAGTCTGACCATCACCGGTTCGGCCATCTTCATCCCCGCTGATCCACGCGCCGACTTCGATGGTTCGCGCACCATTGACTTCTCGGATTTCCTCCTATTCGTAGGAGCCTTTGGCACGGCCAATACGACCTTTGATCTCGACGGATCGGGCACGGTTGACTTTCCCGACTTTCTCATATTTGTCCAAAACTTTGGAAAAGCAGTCAATTCCTGAAAAACGGGCGGGTTTAAAACCCGCCCCTACATTATTATATATAACCTCCTGCGGGATCATCTGTGTTAATCTGTGTCTCTTCCCATGTCCCACCGCCAAACACTCCTCAACGCATTCAAACGCATCCTCGAAATAGCGGATCACAACCATCTCTATTTGCCCTTTCAACGCGACAGCAAATTGCGGGCAAAACACTTTCCCGGCGCAGGATCTAAAATCGGACGCAAAAAACTCATCGACGCATATCTCTGTGAATTTGGCGACACAAACCCCGATGAAAAATTGCTTCAACACGCCACCTATCCCTGGATTCACGGGTACGACGCCAGCCTCACACATATTCTCGACGACCTTAAAAAACACCAGAAAAAAGCACCCGCCGAACTCTCTCTTGAGCGCAAACGCGCACTCGAAAAAAAATTTACCCGCACGGGTGCCGAAGAAATCTCTGCCTTCTGGAGCGTATATGCCGCTGCCGACAACAACTATCGCAAAAGCGTCATAGAAATGCTCGCCCGCGTCAAACCTCCCGAAACAGCCCCTCCGACCATAAAGCCCACAACTCACGCCTCCCCTCAAATAGAACCCACCACACAATCGGTATATGCTTTACTGGGGGCGCTCATCTTCTTTGTTCCCGCCCTTATATTTGTTATAATACAATACTGGCGACTCCCGCAAGAAAGCCACTACATCGCCCTATCAATCGCCGGATTTTTTGGGCTAATCACACTGGTCTTCCTCATCGACTACTTGCGCAAGCGCAACACCTGATCACAATGAAACGCCCGCTATTCATCACACTCTTTCTCGCCCTCCCGCTTCGCCTCTGGGCAGTCCCCCTCCAGATCGGCGACACCCTCAATGACTTTACCCTTGCCGACCTCAACGGATCGCCCGTCACCCTCAGTGATTTATCCCGGGACCACGCACTCGTCATCACCTTCAGCTCCGTCGTCTGCCCTGCCTCGCTCAAATACGACATACACCGAACACAAATACACGACCAGTACGCCCCCAAAGGCGTACACCTGATATCTGTAAATGCCAATTTTAACGAAACCGACAAAGACATCAAAGAACACTACACCCAAAATCCCGTACCCTTCACTGTCCTGCGCGACCCGCACAACAAACTCGCCGATCACCTCGGCGCCACCCACACCCCTCACGCCTTTCTCTTTGACACTCAACGCCGCCTGCGCTACAAGGGCGAAATTGACAACGGCTGGGGCATACCCGAAGACACGACCTCGCGCGGATTGTGGGACGCCCTTGATGCAATGCTCGCCAACCGCAAAATCGCCAACACCAGCCTCCCCAGTTTTGGCTGTGAAATCAGGCGCACACCCCGGCAAACAACTGTCGCGAACACCTCCACCCCAACATTTTATCGCGACATCCTGCCCCTGCTCCAAAACCGCTGCCAGAACTGTCATCGCCCCGGCGGCATCGGGCGCGTGCCCTTTTTCGACTACACAGAAGTACTCGCCTGGGCCTATCAGATGCGCGACTCCATCGAAGCCCGCATCATGCCCCCCTGGAAAGCGCGCCCCGAATACGGCAACTTCAAAAATTCCCGCAGACTCACAGACGACGAAATCCACACCTTCGCGCAATGGGTCAACAGCGGTATGCCCCAGGGCAATCCCGCCGACCAGCCCGAACCCATTGCATTTTCCAAAAGCTGGACCCTGGGCACGCCCGACCTGATCCTCGAACCCGAAACACCTTATTCACTCGAAGCCACGGGCCGCGACGAATATCGCTGCTTTGTCTTGCCCACAAAACAGGACACGGGCAACTACGTATCGGCCATCGAAGTGCTACCCGGAGAACGCGAAGTCGTCCACCACGTCAGCGTGTACATCGACATCTCTGGCAAAGCGCGCCTGCAACAGGAAAACGCGCCCGCGCCGGGCTACCCCTGCTTTGGCGGCATAGGCGTACCCATTTACGAATCCCTGGGCGGCTGGGCACCCGGCAACACCCCCTTTGTACTCCCAGAGGGCATAGGCCGCGATCTACCGCCCAACAGCGACATCATCCTCCAGATCCACTATCACAAAATTGGCCGCGCCGTAAAAGACCACTCTCGACTGGGCATCTACTTTGCCAAAAAACCCGTACAAAAACAGCTCCGCGAAGAAGTCATCAACAGCCGTTTGCTCTTCATTCCCCCCAACATCAGACGACACAGAGTAACCGGCGCAATCACCATCACCCGCGACCAGCACCTGCTCGGCATCTTGCCCCACATGCACTTGCTCGGCACAGAAATGAAAATAACCGCAACCTATCCCGACGGCACCCAAAAACCTCTGATATGGGTCAAACCCTGGGACTTTAACTGGCAAGAAACCTATGTGTACAAAACACCCATCGCACTCCCGCGCGGCACCCGCATCGCGCTCGAAGCCTTTTACGATAACTCTGCCGACAACCCCCGAAACCCCAACAATCCCCCCAGGCTGGTGCGATGGGGCGAAAAATCGACCGACGAAATGTGTACCGCATTTCTCTATGTCACACACGACGATGAAAACTTGACAACGGAAAAAAAATAACATGAAAAAACGCCTCGCACTCAGCATCCTCATCACCCTGATCCACGCGCCCATCTACGCCCAATGGAACATCGCCGTATTGCCACACGAAAACACAACGGGCGACCCGCAGTGGAATTGGCTCTCCGCAGCCATTTCCGAAGGATATATCAACGCCTATTACCGTGTACCCAAAATACACGCCGTTGACGAAGAATATCTGCGCCACAAACTCGGAGATGCGCCGGTAAGCTCCTCTGATCTCGCAAAAAAATTGGACATCCACCTGATTTTAAGCGGGCGTTATCACATTGTGGGATCGCGCATCCAAATCGAAACCGACATGCTTCATACAACCTCGGGCGAAGTCATCGAAACCTTTACGGGACAGGCATCCGTCTCTGCACCGCTCGACGCCATCTTGCCCATACTCTACGCCATTCCAGATCAATTGAACGTGACCCTGACACCCCATGAAAAAACCCGTCTGCAAATGCCCATGTTTCACAATCCAGAAGCACTCCGCATGGCAACCGAAAGCATGATGGCACTATATCGGGCACTGCGGCAATCTCCCATTGACAACGCCCTGCTCACACAGGCCGAAAGTGGTCTAAAACGCGCCGTACAACGCGATGCCAAAAGTGCGATGCCCCACTATTATCTCGGACGCATCTACCAAACGAGCAACAAAATAACAGAAGCGGAAAATGCCTATCGCAACGCCCTCAAAATCGACCTTGAACACATTGCCGCGCGCTATCGCCTTGCCCTGATCCTCAAAAAACAGGACCGTACAGAAGAAGCCATGAGCGAACTCGAACAAGCCCTCCAGCAATCGCCCATAAATCCCGATATTCAGGCATCTTTATCCGGCATGTTCTTCAATCAATACGCCCAAACCTTTGAAACAATCACCGCGCAACTGCGCCAGGCCATTCAGGCCAATCCCGATGATCCCATAGCCTGTTACGAACTCGCCAATGCTTATAACGAACTCGACCGCATCGACGAAGCCACAAAATACTACCATCAAGCCCTGCAACGCGATTCCACACTCGCCGATGCGCATTTCAAACTCGGCATGATCGCACACCGCAAAGGAAATCACGAAAAAGCCGTTGACCATCTCCAAAAGGCCGCAGCGCACAACACCCAATTCACCCGCGTCCATTTTCGCCTCGGCACCGTACTCCACCTGATAGAGCGCCATGACGCGGCGATCAAAGCCTTTTCAAAAGCCATCGAAGTCGAACCCAATTACGTCATCCCGCGCTATCACCTGGGCTTGAGCTACCTCGCAACCGCGCAGACAGACAGCGCTTACGAAGCCTTTCAGAAATACGCCGAACTCACCACAGACGACCACCGTCCGCATTTTCAAATGGCCGAGATCGCCCGCCAAAAAGGAGAACCTGAACGCGCAATTAACGGATATATGCGCGCAATCGCCATCAGCCCTGTCCACGTACCCTCACACATACGCCTGGGCTATCTCCACGCCGAGCACCAGCGCTTTGACCTCGCCCTCCAGCAATTGCAAACCGCGCTGCGCCTGCAACCCGATCACCCGAATGCCGAAAAAATCCTCGCCGACATCCAGAAATGGACGCCATGAACCTCCTCAAAAAATGTAGTGCCGAATTCATCGGCGCATTTGCCATCGTCTTTGGCGGATGTGGAGCCATTGCCATCAACCAGCTATCCGAAGGCGCCATCACCCACGTGGGCATCGCAACATCCTTTGGCCTCATCGTCATGACAATGGTTTACGCCACCGGGCACATCTCGGGCGCGCACTTCAACCCCGCCGTCACCACTGCCTTTGCCTTCACCCGCCACTTTCCCAAACGCGAAATCCTGCCCTACATCGCAGCGCAATGCCTCGGAGCCATCGCCGCCAGCGGCATTCACCTGTGGTCTCTCACACCCATCTTAAAAGCAAAACACCCAAAGCAGACCCTCAACCTGGGTGTCACACAACCGATGGACAACCTGTTTGCCACAGCTTTTATCTGGGAATTTTTGCTCACCTTCTTCTTAATGGTCGTCATCATGGCCGTTGCCACAGACTACCGCGCCACAGGTCAAGCCGCCGGCCTGGCCATTGGCGGCACCATCTGGTTTGAAGCCATGTTTGCCGGTCCGCTCTGTGGTGCCTCCATGAACCCGGCACGCAGCCTGGGTCCCGCTCTGACCGCTGGTGATTGGACCCATTTTCCCGCTTACGTACTCGGTCCCATTCTCGGCGCAACTGCAGGCGCATTTTTTTACGAATTCATCCGCTGCCATTCAGACCCCGGCACCGATGCCAAAGGCTGTTGTTAATCCATAGAAAGCCATCCCATGAGCAGCGTACTCATCCTCTGCACGGGCAACTCCTGCCGCAGCCAAATGGCGCAAGGGCTCTTTAGCCATCTGAGCAATGGCACTTACGACGCCTATAGCGCAGGCGTCAGCCCCTCAACAGTCAACCCACTCGCCATTCGCGCCATGCGTGAAATCGGCATCGACATATCCCACCATACATCCGACAGCATTGACCTGTATCTCAATCGAGATTTTGACCTCGTCATCACCGTTTGCGACAACGCCCAAGAAAATTGTCCGATCTTCCCGGGCGCCAAAAACACGCGACACTGGCCCTTTGAAGACCCCGCCGATGCCCAAGGTACAGAAGAAGAACGAATACGCGTATTCCGCAAAGTGCGCGACGAAATACGCGACAAAATCGCAAACTTCCTCCATAGCTCTTAGCGTTATTTTTCCTAAATAAAAAAGCCTCGAGATAACTCGAGGCTTAAAAAAATTTCTGTGTCGGGGGATTATTTACCATCATTTAAAATAGATACCGATTATACCGCCGATAATCACAGACAAGAGTCCCAATTGCCAATATAATAATTTATCTATACGGTTTGTCGTATTATCTATACGAGTTGATATGGCACGCATATCTTGTCTATACTCAGCCTGGTCTTTAACCATTTGATCTATGATGCGATCTGATACGGCACGCATGTCTTGCCTATACTCGGCTTGGTCTTTAACCATTTGCTCTACGATGCCTTCAAGCCGCCCAATGTGCCTATCCGTATCTTGTGATCGGTCTGTGACAGCCATAGCCTGTTCCTCTCGCGTTAGTAAATTTTACAATATCGGCCTGCGCCGTATCCCCTATGTGAACAATCACACGCCAGGTGATGTATAGGTTCAAGAGTTACATTGATCTTCAATTAACTCGACCACCATTAGGGCATTCTGATAATAGCGCTGAATCGTTGTATAAGTGATGCCTACATTTTCGCCATGTGCTATGAGATCTCTGTTCGCCTTGATACCGTCAATGGCGTCCTTTGGTTCGCTTTCAGTCAATGATTTCAGTTCGTCCTGCCAGGTGGAATTAAAGGCCCCAAGCAATTGTAGTATCCGCTCCATGTTAGGGCTTTGGAAGGAACCCAACCAGCTTTCGACGTAGTTTGCTACAGATGGAGCAGACTTTTCTCTTGCATATTCACTGAGAATCGAACGAATTGAAGTCTCTATAAAACCGGACACCCTGACACATAAATATCTCGCCCAGTGAGATTGAAGTTCAAGGTCTTCAGAAAATTCGTTGACCCGACTGAATAAGTCATCAAGGCGGTCTTTGGCTTGAACAGTTTCGCGGTTTTTCATGGAACGTCTGAAAATGCTTTAATTGCCAAGGTAAGCCTTTGGTTAACTGTTCTCGTCTGTGCAGTACCTTCAATAGATGTTTGACGGTAATCCTCGTTTTTCATAAGAGTATCATAAGCTGCCTTTAGTTCTTTACCATTTAGAATATCGCCTCGTTTTAACCTATCCGCGATGCCCACAGCGACGGAATCGAAAACTGCCGCCGTAAATCTTCCTTTCGATGGCTTGAATGCGTCAGGACCTAAATGATTGTGAACTGTTTCCACCGTGTTCTCAAAAACTGATCTGATTTCTCCTTCTGACTGTCTTGTCAGGTTCCTGTTACTCCCCATGTACTTATTCAAAAATTGCTTCAAGGGACTTTGATAATTTTTTCTATCAAAGTACATAGCCAGAAATCTGAGAATAAGTTCCTGATCTTTCATTCTATTGCTAACATTGCCGTAAAGCTTGCGCCAGGTGTGGTTACAATTGAGATCTTGCAACAAATCATTAAACGCACCATGGTACATCGCCACTCGAATTTCCTGTGGCTGCAAATGCTTGCCGCCCATGTTTAGCCGCTCAAAGACCTGATAAACACTGCTATTATCGTCCGAATGCTTATCCTGGCGAATAATAGTCGCATGCAAAATAGCATCGTCAAGTCTGCGGCGATCTTTGGGCTGGAGAGAAGCATAAGTTTTGCCTAAAAAACGTGACTTTTTCCCTAATCCTGTCAGTGCAAATGTTTTTTCAGTATCAGCAAATTTTCCATCATAAAACGAACGAAGACTCACTAACCGTTGTTGTCCATCAACAATGATTAATCTTTTTGTATCTTCTTCTCTTGACAGAAATATGCCCGGTACAGGCAGACCTACCAATAAAGACTCCACGAATTTCGACGCTGTTTCCTCATCCCAAACGAACGCGCGTTGAAAAGATGGCACAAAAATATCACCCTGTCGAAGTCGGCTGACCAAACCATCAATAGTGAAATCAGCACCATAACTCGTTATAGGGTATTCAAAGGGCATGACTTCTTCAGGCGAGTCGTCTTCTACATCGTCAACAATAACATCTTCTTGAAAAGCCATCTGACTCCTCCTAACATTTTAAAAAATAACCAGTCAGTTAGCTATCGTCAACCTATCTGAGAGCGCTTTTATATAATTTACGCCCATACCACACGCGGCCCATCCACATAATCCAAAAAGCGATTTGCAATATCGGCCTGTGCCGTATCTCCCGTATGCACAATCACGCGCCAGCGAAACGTCATAGACGCGCCCTCGGGCATAAGGTGATCGGGCTTGAACATCCAGCAATTGGGCGCAAACAAACCATAACCGCGCACATGCCATGTGGTTGGATATCGGAAATTCTGTGGATGATCAAAAATGGCAAACCCCGCCACCTCATCGCCCACAGGACCGTAGTAATCCATCCAGTGTGAAGACAACGACCAGCACCCCGTCTCATCGGTCGCGCCATAGGCATTGCGCATCTCCCCATCGGCATTGGCATTCATCGACGGATTCACGCGAATACACAAAAATCCACCCTCCTTAGTATCCCCAATCGTCACAGCACCGTGAGAAGCCTTGAGCGTAAGCGCAATATCCAGAACCGCGGCATCTCGACCCGAATCGTACAGCCGATACGACCGACTATCGCTCATCAGCGCGCGGTCGCCCTCATACCACGTATTTTCCGAAGCGATCACCAGGGACAATGCATTGTGCGAAATAGAAATATCATCCTGCGCCGTGCGCCCATATCCCGGTTGGTTGGGCCGCTCATTCCAGCAATCCACCCCATTTATAGCTCCCTGCATCAGGGTCAACCCCCGCTGCCAGGGATGTTCACCCTCCCCCCATGCCGCCATCGGCTCGCGCAACATATTGGTCCCATTCGGCGTCAAAATCGGATTGATAACCGGCTTGGGATAATCCGTCGTATGGTGAAACGTCATAAATGGCGAACCCGCCAGAGAAATACTGAGTTTGCCATCGGCATCCTGCGACGAAATCCCTGCAGCCGCATATGCACTATCCAATTCCAACACCTCAAAACTCGCTTCCTCACCCCCGCCCAGCGCGGGCAGATTGACGTGATAAACAGGCACAGAAGGATCGCGCTCGGCAATCAGCACCTCACCTCTACCCTTCAGTTGCAACAACGGCGCCTCGCATCCCTCAGGAGCGGAAAAACTCGCCAGATGCGCCGGACGAGAACGCGGAATTGAAAGCGTCAATTTCATGTGTCAAACTCCTCCACAATAATGAAAAAAATGATCCTGCTATTGAAAAAAATGACCAAAAAACGACCAAAATCTGGTGGCACTATATCACTCCTGCAAAAACCGTGCCAGACTATGGATTCAACTCCAACCTGCTCTGTAAATTCCCCACTATATCTTCCCAATCCATCAACAGGGGATGGTACTCATCGGCGGCCCACAACTCGGACTGCATCCGATAATTCGGGCTGAGCGGATGCCCCGACTGTCCACCTGCCGCCGTCGCCATACTCTGCGCCGGATTGCTCATATCCACCACCATCCGATAGGTCGAAAGCGACCCAACCTCAAACACCTTGCCAAAATTATACCCCGTCGCGCGCACAGTACCCGTACTCCCCGACGACTCAAAAGGCCCCACATCAAACATCTTTGACAACGCCCCGCCATCACTCAGCGGATGCCGAAAAGTCACAGTGTGCAACCTGCCCCATCGCCACTGGGATTTGCGCGGACCCACGCGTCGGCGCAACCAATCCAGCGCATCGCCCAATGCCGCATGCACCTCCCCATCCAGATCCCAATCATCCGGCGTCCAATCCAACGCCTGCCCCGTCAACACCTGCCGCGCCACACTACCACCTCGCCCCACCACCAGTTGAGCCACCTGCTCGGGAAACCGAACCCGCACCACCCGCCGCACCCAGTGCTCCCAAAAAGTCGCAAACACCGTAGCCGCAACCGAATCCACCGAATATGCGCCATCCCATTCGCGCAATAACTCACCCAGATCGCGCAAGCGTTTATTACCCGCTCTCATTGCAATCTCTGCGACAACTGGCCCCAGGTCTTCCCCCCGCCCGTGTACGACATCGGCATGAATAGCACCCGTACTCTCCTGCGTATGCGTCTCCAACTCCTCAATACGCGCCCTAATCCGCCGAAAGCGGTACCCATCTGACCACGAACCCAGCGACAGATAAGGACCGCGACCACCCCACGGTGGATTATTTGCCGTCGCCACCCAATTGCGCTCGGGATCCACCAGATGCGGCAACTCGTCAAAAGCATGTGGCGCACCCCATTCGCAATCCGGATCACGGAACCCAAAATCCCCCACCTTGCGCGTAGGCACATGCCCAACCACGTGATATCCAAGCCGTCCATCGGAATCGGCAAACACAAAATTCAAAATAGGCATCGGCCATTGGGCGAGCGCATCCAAAACCTGTGCGACATTTTTTGACCGCATCAGCCCCAGCATCGCCTCAAACCCCGTTGTCGCCTCAGACCCTATCCAGCGCATAGACAGCACGGGTTGCTTGCCATCACCTACAGCAGGCACAAACTCATTGACAACCGGGCCGCGACCGGATCGGCGAATCACCAGCACATCCGCTGCAGCATCGCGCACGGGAATCGCCTGCTCCTCCACCTCAAACGGACGCCAGGCATCGCCATCCCGGTACAAATTCTCATCCTCCCCCGACACCTCTTCAACATACAAATCCCGCACCGAAGCCGAGTGATTGGTCACGCCCCACGCCGTATCGCGCGTATGCCCCAGATAAATACCCGGCGTCCCCAAAAAAAACGCACCCACAGCATCCATACCCGGCGCGCGCACCTGTGCCTGATACCACTGCCTGCACAAACTCACATCATTGTGCGGATCCGTTGCCAGCACGGGTTTGCCATTTGCCGTCCGCTCGCCTCCAATCACCCAATTATTGCTGCCAATCCCCGTATCGTATCCCCCCACACCGGCCGGTTCATCAGACGGAACAATAGTCTCTTCTGAAGCCTCTGTAGTCAAAAACAAATCAAACAAATCGGGAGGCAAATAGCGTTTGGCCGCCTCATTCACCGCAACCGCACTCAGCCGCCCCGTCAGCATCCACCACCGCCATTTCCATATCGCAATCGAATCCACCACCGTCCACGGCGCGGGAACGTAATCCAGCAAATCGAACTCAACACAACGCCGATCACCCATCGCTTCCATCCACGCATTGATACCGCTACCCAGCGACTGCAAAACCATCTTCACCTCATCCGGCATCGCCGAAGCCGCCCCCTGTGCCGCGCGCGTCAAACCAATCGTTCGATGCAAGCGATCCTCCGCCAGATAATCCTTTCCCAAAATCTCCGACAATTGCCCGTGTGCTAACCGCCGCATATAATCCATTTGCCACAGCCGATCCTGCGCCATAGCATATCCCAGCGCAGTAAAACAATCCGCCATCGAAGCCGCCTCGATATGCGCCACGCCCCACCGATCGCGCAACACCGTCACCTGCTGATCCACTGGTGCTTTAACGATCTCCTGCGCTTCGGGCAATTTCTGGCGCAAAAACCGCCGTTGAAAATCCCGAAACGACCGATGCGAAATACCCAATTGATCGGCCGCCTCATCAACAGTTATCTCCCCGCGTATCACCTGCATCAAACAAGTTTTTCGGTCTGCCATAGCCCCTCCAATACCTCAATCTCACCGTTCACAATAAGGGTTGGAATCCGGATCGTACCACGCGAACAACCGCTCTTGTAAATCCGCGCGAACAGTTGCGAAATCTCGATTATCGATCAAATTGATACACTCGCCCGGATCATTTTCCAAATCGTATAATTCATGCCGCGAACCCCCATCATTATAGACATACTTAAACCGTTCGTCCCGCACCATATATTGGGGTATATGAGAACGCAACCCATGCTCGGAAAACGCGGCATCGGGACCTGATGTATCGGGATCGCGCACAATACTGGCAAAACTCTTCGCATCCATTGTCTCGCGAGCACCTTCAAAATCCATCAGCGTCGTCCGATCGGGCGCCGACAACCCACACAACTCCGAAAGCGTGGGATACAGACCAAAATATTCGGTCAACGCAGCAGCCACCCGATCCTCAGGGAAACGAGAAGGACAACTCACAATCAAAGGCACCTTCACCGCAGGTTCAAACATACAAAACTTCTGATACAACCCGTGCTCACCGCCCATCTCGCCGTGGTCCGAAGTATAGACCACAATCGTATCTTCCACCAGCCCCAACTCCTCCAGCCCATCCAGCACGCGCCCAATACAATAATCGACAAAAGATAGATTGCCCATATACCCCGCCTTATGCGCCCGAAGCCGCTTTTCACCCATACCCTGCGTCCTATCAATACGCTGTTGTATATGCCTCGGATATTGCGAACTATCCCCCACCTCCGCCAGATCTACCGCCCCCGGCGGAAACTGCTCTGCCCATTCGCGAGGCGGATAAAAAGGCGGATGGGGCTTCATAAAACTCGCTACCAAAAAAAACGGCTGATCGCGATATTCGCGCATAAACTTCACAGACTCGCGCGCCACAAACATATCCAGATGATCCTCGGCATCGAGCGGCGAAGCCGTACTCGAAAAATCCCACCGCGCCACATTGCCCGCCCAGGGACTTGCGCCATCCCACAGCGACGACACATCGGGAAACCCACTCCCCGTATCAAAAACCGAATGGAAAAACCCCTCGCCTATCGCGTGATTGGCAATCTCATTCGCATAATGCCCCACCTTTGGACCCAAATACATCAACCAATCGTTAATCGACAAATACGACGCAAACCCGTGGTTATGTGCATCGTTAAAATGCATCTTGCCGATCAAACTCGTCAAATATCCGTGATCCGCAAAATGGTGTGCCACCGTGCGATAGCGCCAATCCAACCGATCGCTATTATTAATAGCCCCCGTACTATGTGCGTACAAACCCGTCAACAGCGACATACGCGAAGCCGTACACACCGGATAGGGACAATAGGCATTCTCAAACCGCACCCCACGCGCAGCCACGCGGTCTATCATTGGCGTAGGCACCGTATTATTCCCGGCACACGTCATCCAATCTGCGCGGTGTTGATCGCTCATCAAAATCAGAACATTGGGACGATTATTATAATCCAAGATATGATCTCCTAACTCAAAAGAACCTATTCCTCAGGCATCTCAACCGGCAAATCCAGCCGGTCACCCCACTCTTTCCACGACCCGATATAATTTCGGACCTTTTCATAACCCAGCAACCGCAATGCCAGGTACGTTTGGGAAGAGCGGTACCCGCCCTGTCAGTAAGGCACAATTTCCTTATCGGGCGAAATCCCCACAGCCTCGTACATCGCCCGCAATTCATCCGCTGGCTTAAACGCCCCCGTCTCATCCAGATTATTCACATACTCAACATGCACAGCACCTGGAATAGCTCCTCCTCGCGCAGCCCGCACATTGCGCCCAAAATACTCATCGTCACCGCGCGTATCCAGAGGCACAACATCCTCGCGCCCCAAAAGACCATTTAAAACATCAGCCCCCATGTGGCGCCCCGACACCGCAGATATAACAAACTCCGCAGGCTCTGCCTCCTCGCAATCCGTCACCAATTCATAACCCATAGCCGTCCAGGCATTGCATCCCCCATCCAGCACGCGCACATCGGGATGACCCAGATATTCACAAATCCAAAAACCGCGCGACGCGCGCACCCCGGAATCATCCTCGTACCAGACCACCGTCTTATCCGTACCAATACCCCGGTTACTGAACAAATAACCGAGCATCCACATAAACGCATCAAAAGCCTGTTCGCGGGTATCGTTCAAACTGATCGAATAAAGATCCAGATGAAGCGCACCCGGAATATGCCCGGCAACATAAGCATGCGTCGGCCGCGTATCCACAATACAGACATCGGCAACCCTCTCATACAAATCCCGCGGCGAAATCAACAACTCGGGATTCACATACCCTTTATCGCTCATAATCACCTCCTTGCAATTTTCAGAACCCGAACCAAAAACCAACTCATGTGTTCTACTGCTTGACAATATCCCCTACCATTATCCATATTTAACGCCTAAACCTCAGGAGACACTATATGAAAGGCATCTTACTCGCAGGAGGGGCTGGCACCCGCCTCTATCCCATCACGCGCGTGGTCAGCAAACAACTCCAGCCCGTTTACGACAAACCCATGATCTACTATCCCCTCTCCGTCCTCATGCTGGCTGGCATCCGCGATATATTGATCATCTCCACCCCTCACGACCTGCCCCTCTACAGGCGTTTATTCAATAACGGCTCCTATCTCGGCCTCAACATCACATACGCCGAACAACCGCGCCCCGAAGGCGTTGCCCAGTCATTTGTGATCGGAAGCGATTTTATAGGCACCGACCCCGTCTGTCTAATCTTCGGCGACAACATCTTCTACGGCCACGGACTCAGCGCAATATTAGATCGAGCCGGACAACTCACCAGAGGCGGTCTCATCTTCGGATATGCAGTAACCGACCCAGAGCGATATGGCGTCATCGAATTTGACAACCAGGGCCGTGTCATCGGCATAGAAGAAAAACCCAAACACCCCAAATCGCGCTACGCCGTTCCCGGCCTCTATTTTTACGACAACCAGGTCGTTGACATCGCCCGAAACCTCACGCCTTCAGCGCGTGGAGAATACGAAATCACCGATGTAAACGAAGCATATCTCAAACGCAAGCAACTCGAAGTCGAACTCCTCGGCCGCGGGTATTGCTGGCTCGACACCGGCACATTTGAATCGCTCCACCAGGCATCGGGTTTTGTCCAGGCAATACAGGAACGCCAGGGCCTCAAAATTGCGTGCATCGAAGAAATCGCCTATCGCCGGGGATACATCGACGCCGCACAACTCGAACAACTCGCACAAACCATGGAGCAAAACAGCTACGGACAATTCCTATTATCTGTCCTGAACGAGTAACACCTCTCATACTATCGGATGCATCGCGTGCCAATCGGTAGCCTGTTCATAGGCTCGTGCAACAGCGAGAATCGTCGCCTCATCGTACAAATTGCCCAAAAAAGTCAACCCCCTCGGCGTACCCTCGGCAAACCCACACGGCAAAATAACCGCGGGATGACCCGTCAAATTCGTCACAGTCAAACTCGTTCTCCCACCGCGCGGCACCAGCACCGCATCCCAGTCTTGCACCACCTGTGCCACATCGCGCATCAACAGAGCACGCAAACGTTGCGCCCGCAAATACTCCACAGCCGTCACCGTGCGCGCCGCCCGAAAAGTATTGGGCCACGAACTCTTATCCGCTTCCGTCATCACATCCAGTTCTCCGCGCAGAGTTGCATCGTCAAACATCGCGGCAGCCTCAACCCGCAGCACCATCGCAATCGCATCCGCTGGATAATCCGGCAACGAAACGGGTTGTAAATCAGCGCCCAAACCGCGCATCACGTCCAGCGCAGCGGCATAAACACCCGTGGGATCTTCGCCATCTGCCTCCTTCTGAAACTCAGACGCCAGATATCCAATCCGCAACCCGGACAAATCCACATCGGGACACCAGTTAAACGGCACATCCACCACCGAACGATCCCTGCCATCTGGTCCACAAATCGCGTAAAACACCGCAGCACAATCCTCAACACTTCGGCACATAGGCCCCAATTTATCCATTGTCCAGCTCAGAGCCATAGCCCCATAACGACTCACCCGCCCATAAGTCGGGCGCAACCCCACCACACCGCATGTGTGACTGGGCGAAACAATAGAACCCTGCGTTTCAGACCCGATACTGAACCCCACCAACCCCGCCGCAGTTGCCGCGCCAGACCCGGCTGACGACCCGCTCGATCCCGTCTCGGTATCCCACGGATTGCGCGTCATACCCTCAAACCACGTCGGCCCCGACGCCAGCGCGCCCAGTGACAACTTGGCGACCAGCACAGCACCCGCCTGTCTCAATTTTTTCACCACACTCGCATCCTCATCCGGCACCCGATCTCTAAACGGCGTAGCCCCCCACGTCGTGCGAACGCCCTTTGTACTCAACAAATCTTTCGCACCCCAGGGAATACCGTGCAACGGACCTCTATAATCGCCTCTGGCAATCTCCGCCTCAGCGGCCTTTGCCTGTTCCATCGCCAGATCTTCTGTTAGCGTAACCACACACTTCAACTTCTCGCCATAACGCGCGAGGCGATCCAGGTACAACCGCGTCAACTCAACCGGTGAAATCTCCCTCTGCGCAATCAAACGCGCAAGAGAACTCGCCGGCAAAAAAGCCAGCTCATCATCGGCATCTGGCCGCGCAATATTTGCGTCACTCAGCGCAAACGGCTGCTGTTCGCCCTCGGGCACATCTCCCGGCACAAACACCAGAGGTGGCTCCACGTCATACCCCACCGACACATTGCGCAAAGCAGCATATTGCCGCCCCTGCCTTTCAATTTGCCCCCGCACCTTTTGCCATTGCGCCCTGGAAAACGGCAACCGGGCAACATCTGCCAAACCCGACACCGCGCGATCCACCCGTGCATTCTCGCGCTCGGCAACCCCGTCCAAAAACACATGCCGGATTTCCGTATCGATATCCGGGCTGCATCCCTCACCTATCTCGCCGTGCGTGTACAAAAGTTGGGGAACCCCGATCTTGTTCTCGGATGTCGCACAACGCTCCAAACTCGGCAACCAATCCGACACCCTCTCATCCTCCGGCGAAACCCGATACGCCTGCCAGGTCTCCCCCACATCCCGCGATACAAACAACACAATCACATTTGTCGGATCTGCCCAATGCCCGCCGCGCTTACACACCACACCCGCCGCGTACAGCACCCCATCCTGTGACACACTCAACACACACCGATCTGACATCGCACACCGCCCAAAAACTTTCTCAGCCAAAGGCAAAAAAGACTTACGCTCCCACCTCCCCCTTTGCCAGCGATACAAAAACGTCTCGTCAAACTCGCCCTCTCGCCGGTTCAGCGTAAAAAGCACCACATCGCCCGCACAGGTCACCACATTGCCAATGCGGATATCGAACCCATCGCTATATTCAATCACACACGGAGAATCTGGCGTCACGGGCAAGTCCAGCCTCTCCCCCGCCACAGTCTCCCAGGTCTCCCCCCAATCGCGCGACCGCATAATGCCAAAACCGCGACCCTTTGTATCTCCTGGATTATCCTCATTGCTCCGCGCCAGATGAAAAGACAAATACAGCACATCGCCCTCAATATGGATACAATTCTCAAGATGCACATAAGCCGACGGACCCTGAGGATCGACCAACTTCACCGGCACTGTCCAATCCCCATCCACAGATCGCTGCTGATAAAACAAGCCCCAGGGCCGCTCGCGCTCATACGCCCCCCGATAACACGCGTGCAACACATCGCGCGCATCGCACACCAGACTGGGATACGTCGCATTCACACCGCCAAAAGGAGAAAGGATTCTCCACCTGGACGTATCATTGGGACGCACACTCACCGCGTGTTGCATCGGATTGTGATGCGGACCAAACGCGAGATAGAGAAACCCCTTTGAATCCATGGTCATCGCCGCGCCCGCATGATTATCAACCCCATCCGCCACAAAAACTGGATCGCTCCACACCTTAGCCTCGTGACAATACGTTGCCACATACGTCTTGTGAATCTGATCCAACCACACCACATGCGTCTTGCCATCATGCGTAATAATTTTATTGCTCATCCCATACGCCGTACCGCGCGTCGAACCAGTCTTTGACAAAACAGTGTATTCCATAACACAACCTCTCGGTATTGTTGCGTTCCTCTCCGCGACCTGCTATAATAGACATCAACGAATCTGCGAATCAACGAATCAACGAACCCCGCCCATCCTCCCAAAAGCAGTGTGTATCGCCATTCGTCTATTCGCGCTTTATCTGAAAGGAAAAATATGTCCAATCTCAAAAACAAAGTCGCCCTGATAACCGGTGCTGGAGGTGAACACGGTATCGGACGTGCAATAGCACTGCGCTTCGCGCGAGAAGGTGCCGATATTGTTATCTGTGATATAAATGCAAATGCCCGCGGCGACTGGGCTGGATTGCCCGCAGTTGCCAAAGAAATCGAAGCAATGGGACGGAGGGTTCTCGCAACAGAAGTCGATGTAACCAGCGCAGAGCAAGTCGAACAAATGGTACAAGCCGCACGCGCGCGCTTTGGCAAAATCGACATCCTCGTCAACAACGCAGGTGCTCCCGCCGGACCGGACCGCGTACCCGTTGCCGAATTAGAAGAAGACGTCTTCGACCATGTTCACCGCGTAAATGTCAAAGGCACCTTCTTGTGTTCCCGCGCCATTGTCCGCCACCTCATCAAACGGAAAAACGGGGGTAAAATTATCAACATCTCATCGACCTCGGGACTGCGCGGAATCGCCAGATTCGCGGCCTATTGCTCCTCAAAATTTGCCGTCATCGGATTCACGCAAAGCCTCGCCCATGAAATGGGGCCCTACGGCATTCAGGTCAACGCAATTTGCCCCGGCCTGATTGAAACCGAACGCCTGCACGGTATAGCCAGCGGATTAAAACCCAGCGGAACATCAATCGAAGACTTTAGAGCGCAAATGGTCGAACGCACCTCTCAGAACAATCCACTCGGACGCATTGGGCAGCCAGAAGATGTTGCAAACGTCGCGGCATTTCTGGCCTCTCCTGATGGCGATTACATGACCGGACAGGCAATCAGCGTATCGGGCGGAGCGGCCATGGTGCATTAGTACAGGATGCGCTGATCGCTCAAATCCTTGCCGCCGACCGTGCGCGTAAGCGACCCACCCAAATACTCCACAACCTCCAAATCAGCCAGCGCATTGACAATATTATACATCGTAGGCAAATCTTCCCAACGCGCGCGGTTCCACGTAATACACCCATCGCCAACCAGATGCTCTTCAACCTTTCGATGCCCCCCCTTCGCCGGCGTAATAACCGGATAGGCAATATCCTCCTTACCCCATACGCCCGTTCGCGGCATATATTTGTAGTGAAGCGTCCCATCGACTTTCGCGTCACCGCCCTTTGCAGGGGCTTCGGATTTTGGCCTCAGATTAGTCACCGAAATATCCAGAAAATTGAACCCCAACCAACCCGCAACAGCCTGCGCCTCACTGCTCGTAATACGCGGCTCGGGCATCTCGCAATAGATCTTTGAAAACCCGAGTTCCTCGCGCCCGGTGATAATCGGATCACAGAGATTCTCCCAGAGCACGGACAGAAAAGGCCCGCGAACATGGTCTCTCGCCCCCTTAAACACCGCAGGAAAAGAAACACCCAGAATATTGTAACCGCGCCCTGCCAGCCACTCAATTTCCTTCATATAATTGGCGTACACCGACACAACAGGCTCTCCGCCGAGTTCAAAACACTCGGGCAAAAGCGCCTTAAGCTGCTTCGCATTTGAAAGAAACGACACCGAAATCGAAGTATTCTTCGGATTATCCACACATTCAAATTTGCGACCATCTGGACCCTGACGAGGACCCATAAGCGGGCCGAAATGCGTGGGCATGCGATACATCTTGCCGGGTTGAAATTTATAAGCCATAAAAAACTCCTTTTTTTGTATTTTCACCTACTCTTCCTGCAAATTATCATACATAGACAGCGGCGACCCTGCGAACAGCCCGGCATCCACGGGCAAAACCACGCCCGAAATCCAGCGCGACTCATCGCTGCCCAAAAACACGGCTGCCCAGGCAATATCCCAGGCATTTCCCTCTGTGCCCAGCGGCGCAATTTTGCGGCGGCGCTCTCGCGACTCCTGGGGAATATTGCCGACAAAAGTCGTGTGAAGATGCCCGGGCGCAATGCTATTCACGCGCACATTTTCGCGCCCGTGGTGAACCGCAGCCAGCCGCGTCAGCGTAATAATCCCCCCCTTGGTAATCCCGTAAGGAACATTGCGCGAATTGCCAGCGCGCATACCGTCAATAGACGAAATATTAATAACAGAACCGCCGCCGGAAGCCGCCATCTCGGGAATCGCGTACTTACACAAAAAAACCATACTCTTAAGCCCCACATCCATCACGCGATGCCAGTTCTCTTCTTCGACTTCAGTCACCCTGCCAGGCCCGTGAATCCCCACATTATTAAACAGAACATCCAACTTCCCATAGTGTTCAACTGCCGCATCCACAATCGCCCGACATTCATCCGTCTTTGAAACATCGGCCAAAACGACCTCTGCCTCTCCACCCTCTGCCCGAATCTCCGCCCGGGTCCTCTCCGCATTTTCCCCGTCAATATCCGCCAGAATCACCCTCGCACCCTCGCGGGCAAAAAGCACCGCAGTCGCACTCCCTATCCCTCTCAACTTCTCATCCTCAACCTCGCGCGTCCCCGCACCCGTAACAATAGCGACCTTGTCTTTCAAACGATCCATACAAACTCCCTCATCTTTTCAAATTTACCCAACGCTGGTATTTATCGTGATCAAAGCGATCGCGCAGTGGACCGAGATGCGTCTCAATCAAATCCTGGCGAACGGACTCAAGCCCAGCATCTTCCACCAGATTATTCAACTCCTCCGGATCAGCCTCAACATCATACAGTTCAACTGGCCTCTCCGAAACCGATTCCACCCCGAGTTTATATCGCCCGTCAAAAACCATCGTATGGCCTAAAACCTCGCTAATAACAGCATCCTTTCCCCTCTGCGCCCCCTCTGCATCGCCCCCCGCTTGAACCTGTGAAACAAGGGACTGCCCATCGGTCTGCAAAGGTGTGGCATCCGCAATATCAACAACCGAAGCAACCACATCAATCACATCCGTCAACGCCCCGGTTTGCCAACCCCGCGAACCTCCCGGCGGACGCAAAATCAGGGGAACGCGAACAGACGCATCGTAAAAAACGATCTTATTATACAACATATGATCGCCCAGCATCTCGCCGTGATCCGAATTGTAAATCACCCATGTATTATCCGCAAGACCGGACTCTTCAAGCGCGTCGAGCATCTCGCCAATATAGTGATCGATAAGCGTAATCTTCGCAAAATAATTCACCATCATAACCTGTTTTTGCTCAACCGTCATACCCGACAGATTCTTGCTCCTCTGCATACGTCGAACATTAAGCGGAACGGGATCACCCGGCGCATCCATAATACCAGCCGGCATATCCCCGGGATCGTACATATCCCGGTACTCCTGCGGAGAATCAAACGGATCGTGGGGACCGGGACAAAGAACCTGCAAATAAAAAGGCTTATCGCCCTTGTAATCGCGAATCCAGTTCGCCGCAGTACGCCCCGTATAACTATCTAAATGCGCCTCAGTAGGCAGTGGACAGGGAGGTTCCTCCCAGGGCTTGAGCGTCCCGCTTTGCCAGGGAATGCGAAAATCATTGATAAATTTTCGATGCGTCTCCAACAGACCCAACTCATCGAGATAATCGGTATAAGGCGAACTGTGTTTGCCCGAAGCAATCGGACCGTGAAGCTCGTGCGGATCCTCAAAACCCCACGCATTGAGCACATCGACGCGATCTCTGCTATGCGAAGCTGGCACACCGCCGTGGAGATAGAGATGTGACTTCCCGATCAAAGCCGTATGATAACCCGCATCGCGCACCTGACGCACATGGCTGGGACCTTCGCAATTCGCATCCTGATCATTTGCCCACAACCCGTGTTCGCGGGGATACAGACCGCTCATCATAGATGCGCGAGACGGCATACACAGCGGACAATTGGTATAGCACTGCGTATAAGTAACACTCTCAGACGCGAGACGGTCCAGATTCGGCGTCTTAACCACCGGATGCCCAACGCAGCCCATCGCATCGCCGCGATGCTGATCGGAAAAGATATAGAGAATATTGGGTTGCTCAGCCATAAAAACTCCTTGCGAATCAACGAATCTGCGAATCTGCGAACCCCGCCCATCCTCCAAAACCAGTATGTATCTCCATTCGTCTATTCGTCTATTCGTCTATTCGTCTATTCGTCTATTCGTCTATTCGTC
>JAPPAB010000016.1 GCA_026705765.1 Gemmatimonadota bacterium | reverse complement strand
GCAGGTGAATTTTTGGACACGCGCAAGATGTTGATCTTGAAGTAAATCTGTAGCGTTTGAGTCTCCTTATAAGGACAGCTCACGCACGCTATGAATGTTGTGGGTAGGAGACCTGAGGAGCGTATTTAGCGGCTTGGTCAATGGGTTGAAACCGATGTGCTGAGCCGTTAAATAGCGGAGGTACGCATAAACGCCATCAGCAAAATAGCTGATGGCGTTTTTCGTGTTGGGCTTCTGTGTCGCAAGTCATCAGATCAATACTTCGCGCTGACGCGAGATGTAATTTAAGATGGTTCGTTGACACCCTTTTGGCTCTGGACTATATTGTGGATAATCGCGACAGGGCATGTGTTGAAGACCTGTCCTCAAAAAAACTCTATCGGAGAGATTATATTTTGTATTGAAAGGATAAGTATTGAACACGACCGATATTGCGCGACGCGTACTCGTAACAGGTGCTGCGGGATTTATTGGCTTTCATCTCTCCAGACGACTGCTCGAAATGGGTCATTCGGTAGTCGGATTGGACAATGTAAACGACTATTACAACACCCAGCTCAAAGAAGACCGCCTATCTATCCTGAAGCGGGAAAGCGGATTCAAATTTGTCCGCATGCACCTCGAGGACGAAGCGGGGGTAGCAAACCTCTTCCGCGCAGAAAACTTTTCTCATGTCATCAATCTCGCAGGTCAGGCGGGTATGCCTTATAGCCTCAAAAATCCCCAGGCCTTTGTCAAAAGCAATGTCCTGGGCTTCCTCAACATCCTGGAAGGCTGTCGCCATTGCGGCATCCAACATCTGGTCTATGCCTCGTCGAGTTCCGTTTATGGCTTGAACGCCACCACGCCTCATGGCGTCCGTCAAAACGTCGATCATCCGATCAGCCTTTACGCAGCGACAAAAAAATCAGATGAACTGATGGCCCATGTGTATAGCCATCTATACGGCATCCCGACTACGGGATTGCGCTTTTTCTCTGTGTACGGACCCTGGGGACGTCCGGATTTTGTCGCCTACTTGTGGACCAAAGCCATATTGGAAAATCGACCCATCAAAGTCTATAATCACGGAAAAATGCGCCGCAGCTTTACGTACGTCGGCGACATTGTCGAAGGCATAGTTCGCCTACTGTCAAATCCCGCAAAGCCAGATACCAAATGGACGGGAAAATGTCCCGATCCAGGATCGAGTTCCAGCCCGTATCGAATTTACAATATCGGTAATCACAACGTCATAGAACTGGAGTATTTTCTCTCGCTATTAGAGGACCTGCTGGGCAAAAAAGCCATCCGAAAAGATTTGCCCATGCAGCCTGGAGATGTACAGGACAATGCAGCAGATGTATCGGATCTCGTGCGAGATGTGGGCTACAATCCCTCAACGTCCATAGAAACAGGACTTGCAAATTTTGTCGCGTGGTACAGGGACTATCACAACGTGAAGTAAATGTGGGATGTGCATATATATAATGAAAAAGAGCGAGTCTTTTTTAACTCGCTCTTTTTTTATGTACCACTCATGTCCTCTTACTTCTTAAACACCTTTAGTTCTGCATCCAGATTATAGAGATGATGTTCTGATTCCGTCAACCTGGTCAACTTGTCGTAGTCTATAGCGGCAACGTGATCAATCCTGAACTCCTCCAAATCACGACACAGTTGTGCGATCTGCTTTCTCAGATTGGCGAGTGCTGTTTGATTTACGCCGGTTGCCATGTGGTCCTCCCATTTTATTTTAGTTTCTAAACTTTCTGACTATCGACTTGACAATATTGGGAAAAAGGACAGCGTAAAACGAACTTTGTAAATCCAATGCTTGATCTAAATTTTTGATATTGCGCTCGATTATTGCCAGCATATATCGTTCGTATATTTGCATCGCTGGATACCTTTGAAATCCCTCTAATAACTCATCTTCCACCTCTGGCAATTCAGTCTGCAAAAAATGAACCAGACCATTGTAACAGGGTCTATGATCGGGTTCCACAGTTCTGAATTGCTGTCCGAGAATGAAATCGATAATTTGGCTGAATTTATTCCACGATGGGTGATTGCGGAACAATTGATAGACAAGTACAGCCACCAGAGTGTTATTCACAAGTCCCAGAGTAAATCCCGAAAAATCAATATCGTAAGGCAAACGTAACCCAACTGAGGCAGAGCCATCTACCCGCCATTCCATCTGACTGACCTTTACGCCCTGCATATTTGCACCGTGCATGCCAGCTTTTATATATCCTGAAGACATTTCGCCACGACTCATTCGCAGTCCAGTCATATTCCAAAATCGTGCCTGAAAATTTTTAAACGTAGCACCTGTTGCAACTGCTCCAGTAAAATTCGTACCTGTCCCAGTTACACGATTAAAATTTGCATCCTTCAACCTCGCAGCGGTAAAATCTGAGTAGTCGAGCGTTGCCCCTTCAAAGTTGACTCCGGTAAGATCTGCTTGGGCAAAATTGAAGTGCGTTAAATCCTCACCCGAGAAATCCGTCCCTTTCAAATCTGCACCCGCATAATTTTTCTTTGACTCATTGAGCAAGTAGGCTGCTGATACCTTGCCCTTTGTTTCCTTTTCAATATAGTCTGCCAAATTCACGGCGGTTCTGTAATAGAGCCTGTTCGTCTTCCCATTGAGAATTCTGCTCACTGTTTGGCGACTGACGCCTGTTTCAGCCTCAATAACCTGTAGTTTCAGCCAGCTATTCTTTCCATTTTTGCTACTGTTATATAGCTGTTTCAGATGTGTGGCTATCCTATTAGCCACAAACCCATTCACCATCGCGTCCCTCAACTGTGTGAATTGTGTGAAAAGAAATACTCGACAACGAGCATCTAAGAATAGAAATTATTTGTTAAGCCAACTTTTTTAAGGGTTGGTGATACTGTCAGAGGCATACGTTTGCTTTGACGGGTAAAGTATGCCTCTGCTTTCATTCCACACAATAAGCATATTATGTCCCGCAATTCAAGACAAAAATGCAAGGGACAGCAAGGCATCGGAGGTTCTAATGGTAACCAAACAGAAGAAATCGTATCTATGTCCCCTCGCAACGAGAAACTTCCCAATAGAAGACCTGACATGAGCATCGTCATCGAATACCAAAACCGTCATGCTGATAGGCTCAGACATTCTTATGTCCTTCCGTGGCTCATACAGCCCAACGTTCTCAAAGAAAAAAAGGTACTCTATGTTAGTTATTATCAGTGACCTGCATTTGACCGATGGCACATCCGGCCAAACCATTAAAAAAAATGCCTTCAGGATATTCACCGAGCGGATCCGGGACTTGGCATTGGATGCTTCGTTCCGTCAAAACAACACCTATCGGCCTGTAGAACGCGTTGATATCCTCTTGTTGGGGGATATACTTGATGTCATCCGATCAACTGCCTGGTTAAAAAAAGACTCAAAGGCGCGTCCCTGGAGCGATCCTTCAAACGACGCCTTCATCAAAAAGGTACAGGACGTAAGTGACGCAATTCTAAGACATAACGAACCTTCTCTGGTTTATCTCAAAAACATCTCCCAGCACAACGGACTTACCCTGCCGCCGTCCGACGCTACAGGTCAACAACCAAGCTATGAAGAAGACCCGCTTCCCGTAAAGGTCAAAATCCACTATATGGTGGGGAACCACGACTGGTTCTACCACCTTCCCGGAGCTTCGTACGATCCGCTACGACAAAATGTCGTCCAGGCAATCGGTCTGGCCAATGACTACAAAGTGGGGTTTCCCCATGACCCGGAAGAGTCGGCAGAACTCGCTCAGGTATTGCGCGAGCACGAAGTGTCCGCGCGCCACGGCGATATTTACGACGCGTTCAATTTTGCCGAAGACCGCGATGAATCCTCCCTGGGAGACTGCATCGTTGTTGAGTTGTTGAACCGCTTCCCTTTGGAGATCAGCGACCAGATGGGTGCAGAACTTCCCCAAGCCTGTCTCGACGGTCTGCGCGAACTGGATAATGTTCGCCCCTTGACCGCTATCCCCATCTGGATTGACGCCTTATTGCAAAAGACCGGTGTCGCTAAACGCCAGGTCAAAAAGGTCAAAGGCATATGGGACGATTTAGTCGATGACTTTCTCAAATTGGATTTTGTCAAAGACCGCGATTCTTTCTTCAACCCCTGGGACAGTGTAGATAAGCTGCAAATCGCCCTCAAATTCTCCAAAGGTATCTCACTGAGCACGGCTGGTGCTCTGGCGTCCTGGTGGAACGAGCAAATGAGCGGTGGAAATGAATCCTATTATGCCAACGCGGCCAGGGAGAAGGCGTTCAAGAACCGGGAAGCGCGCTACGTGATTTACGGCCACACCCATCATCATGAAATCATCCCGTTGGACGCTTCCTTTCCCAATGAGAAACGCCTCGATCAGATCTACTTCAACTCTGGTACATGGCGGCGGGTCCACCGCATGGCACAGGTAAATCCGGACGAACGGGAATTCATCGCCTACGATGTCATGACCTATCTGGCTTTCTTCAAAGGAGATGAGAGAAAAGGTAGGCCGTTTGCCTGTTGGTCCGGGGCTTTAGGTGAACCCCGCCAGTAGATCAAATTGGTCACTTAATAACGCCAATACAAGCAAGGTTGAAAAGAGAATGAGCTTCACAGGCCCTTTGGGACGAATGTCTCTGCATCACGACTGCCAAAGACTCAAGGATCGGGACACTCAAGGATAGGAGCGCGGACGGCTTCACCCTCAAAATATAGGGCGCTGAAAGGTAATCATAATGCTGGAGATCATTTACAACTGGTTACTCAGTCTGGATGTCGAACCAGAGATAGCTAAAAATTGGATCGCACCTTTATTGGTGGGGCTGTGCATTCTGGCACTCAGTGTGATTGCCGATTTTATCGTGAAGCGCATAGCCCTGCGAACGCTAAAGTACGTGCTTGCAAAAACGCAAATACCCTGGAACGATGCATGTGTGGAGCATCGGGTTCTGGACCGATTGGCACATCTGGCCCCAGCAGTAGTCATCTACCTTTTGGCTGACTTGCCATTTGCAGGAATGACAGCAGAAGATCGCGATTATTACGTAGCGATTATTCGGGATGCTATTTGGGTCATGACCGTGATCATCGGCGTCTGGGTGGTTGAGGCATTTCTGAATGCCGCGCTGTCCGTTTATCAGACATTTGAAATCTCCCGCGAAGTCCCCGGCAAGGGATTTGCGCAGGTCTTGCAAGTGCTGACATATTTTTTTGCCAGCATTTTTATTCTCACAATTTTTTTAAATCGCAGTCCCTTATATTTTTTG
>JAPPAB010000015.1 GCA_026705765.1 Gemmatimonadota bacterium | reverse complement strand
CTTGATCCAGAGTACCTGCAAAGGACTTCGTAATGTTTAAGCACTACTCTTCCCTCAGGACGGATCGTGAACACATGATCGACGAATTGGAGAACCTGTCCACGAAAGGATGCGGTAAGAAGTCGCACCTGCTTCAGCAATGCCTGAAGCAGGTGGGCGAAAAGGGGTGTATTGAAATAGGCTGTGGAGGCAATGTTTCGGTATCCAGAACGGGCGCGGAACGTAATCAGCGGCCGCAACTGGGAGCGTACTACAGATTGACCGGTGACAGTCAAGCTGAGCGAATGAAGACTTTATCCCCATGGAACTAATAGCCCGTTTCAAGCCAGTTCAATGGGTGAGGTACGTTGAGATTTCGCCCAAGATGCCGAAAAGATCACAACAGATAGTACTGATGTTCACAGTAACGCTCGTGGGATTGGACGTGAGCAAAGATAATCTAATGCGATTTTTATGAAGTGTTTCCAAAATTGCCGAGGTTACGGAGATGCCTTTATGGACGGTCTACGGGGCATTAAAGCTTCTTCAAGAATAAGGCGTAATCTCATGGGCGAGACATGATCGCAAGTGGGACGCAGGGAATGCCATTGTATTTATGTGCGATGTTCGAAGCTGTAGATATAGGGGCAAGGCAAACACATGCTTCGAGTATGGGTGAGTGCGGCCAACGGGACATAGTCGATGTTATGTTTTACCCATCCACGCGATCACGGTGAAATCCGGCCACTTCTGGAGTTTTGTTATATGATCGGACACATTGACCGAGTCGGCCACACGCCGGAATCGGTGCTGCAGGGGCCATGAATTTTCATGCATGGCCCGCTTGGCGGCCGTTGTGACGAAGCTGCTACGATCTATCCGAAGAGGCGATCTGAGGCGGTACAGGATCAACGAGCACTAGACCACTGATCGCAAATAAGGGTCTCAGATCGCCTCAAATGACCACGCGCCCTCTCTCCAATTCAAACTCGTAGCCGTATACACACTCTTCCCACACTGAAGACACATACAAATAATCTCCATGCAGGAAATAATCTGTGGAACATATATTTTTTTGCGTATTCCGAGTAAGTGGGACACCCATTCCGAGGGATGCGGGACAGCAATCCGATTGAAGTGGGACAGTGAATTTTGTGAACGTGATTTGAGTCATGATTCGTGTTCGTGTTCTAATTCTTTCTGTCCTTTTACCTTGCGCATGGACTCTCCGGTCAACGCAATTTTATGTGCATTGTTGACGAGTCGGTCCAGGACGGCATCGGCCAAGGTCGGATCCTCCATGGTTTCATACCATTGATCCAGGGGATACTGACTTGTGGCGATGGTTGATCGCACGGTGTATCGATCATCCAGGATTTCCATGAGGTCGCGTTGCTGCAGATGATGGATTCGGTGCAGTCCCCAGTCGTCCAGAACCAGGACATCCATGCGCGCGAGTTGTTTCAACGTTTTCAGATAACTTCCCTGTTGGCGGGCGGTCTAGAGCGTTTCCAGGAGTCGGGCCAGTCGGAAGTAGCGGGTTTTGAAGTTTTCCAGACAGGCTTTATGGGCCAGCGCACAGGCGACATAACTTTTGCCGACTCCAGTGGGGCCGGTAATGATCACATTCTGTCGACGGCGAATCCACTGACAACGGCCCAGATGGAGCATTACGCGTTTGTCCAGACCGCGCGCGGTGCTGTAGTCCAGATTGGCCATACTGGCCGGAAGGCGCAGGTTGGCGGTGCTCAAGCGTCGGGCCAGCTGCCGATCCGCCCGCACCGCTTCTTCATGGTCGACCATGAGTCCAAGACGGTCCAGAAAGGGCATGGCGTCCATATCGGGGGTGTCCAATTGATCCCGTAGGGCGGCGGCCATGCCCCGCAGCCGCATCTGTTCAAGTTTTAAAAGAGTTGGATGTACAAGCATCAGGAGGATTCGATGGATGAATAATACGTGGCTCCCCGCACATTGGTATTCTCAATGGGAGTATACTGAGGCTGGTGGAGTTGCGTCGCCACTTGTTGGACACACTGCCGGACGGTCGCCGTGTACGGGGTCTGCAGATTCAGGGCCATCTCGCAGCCCTGTTCCATGGCGTCATGTCCATACTCACTGGCCAGTTTGAGAATCCCCATGCAGCGACGATAGACCTGTTCGGCCACCTCCGCTTCCGCAAAGATGGCCTCAATGAGCACGGTGGTATGCGGACCAATCTTTTTGGCCCAGTTGACAAACCGTTCGGGCCGCCAGTCGGCATATTCCTGGTGCTCTCTCGGCATATGCGCCACCACGGTGGTATACTGTCCAGCACTCCACCCGCGGCGGTGCGAGGCAATCCGCATCTGGTCATCATAAATCTCGACGATCTCTTCCGAGATCCGTGCGCGGACGAATTTGCCCACATAGGCATAGGGAACGCTGTAATGATAATTCTCAATTTGTACATGGTAGTTAAAGCCAACCTTGCGTTTGCTCACCCACCGTGCATACTCATACGGCTGTTTGGGCAAGGGACGCAGCGCCGGACGATCCAGCTCTTCGAACAGTTGCTTCCGAGAGGTATTGATTTTTTGGAATCGGGCCTGATTCAGTGTATGGACCTCCTGCAGAATGATGGCATTGACGTCGACAAGGCTCAGAAACGTCGTGTTTCGATGGGCCCCCAGGATTTGTCGCTGCAGCAATAACACGCCGCCCTCGGCTTTTGATTTATCCCGTGGCCGCCGAGGGCGTGCGGGTACCACGTCTACCTTGTAATGCCGGGTCAAGTCACGCAATGACCGATTCAGGATGGGCGTGTCATCCGTTCGGAACTGAATCACGGCGGCTTTCATGTTGTCCGGCACAAGGATGCGGGGAATCCCTTGATAAAATTCAAATGCCCGGCGGACCGATCCCAGAAAGTCTTTCGCCGTTTGGGTTTCGGTGGCCTCGGCATACAGATACCCCGAAGCCCCCAGGGCACAGACAAACAACTCGGCGGGCTTCACTTCGCCCGTGATCGGATCTTGGATACAAGGCTTCTTGCCCGAATAATCCACAAAAAGACGCTCGCCAGCCTTGTGCGTCAAGTGCATCACTACTTCCGCCTGACTGCAACGCCAGCCGCGATATAAATCGCAATAACGACTGTACTGGTATCCCGCTGGATTCGCCTCAATATATTCTCTCCAGAGTTGACGCAGCGTCAACGATCGGTGTCGAACCAGCTCTTTGTGGACCTCCACCCAATTGGGAACCGGATGCGGTGAACCGGCACCGGGGGCAGTGATCGGATAAAGCAGCTCCCGAAGTTTGTCATCACTCATCTCCGCGGGCAGAGGCCAGTTGAGATTGGTCACTCTCGCTCGATCCAGAATCCGTGATACGGAACTTCGCCCGATGCCCACGCTACGGGCAATCGCACGAACCGACCCATTCGATTCAAAATAAAGTTGTAAAATGTCCCGGATCGTACTCATCGGTAATCGGTTTGCTGGCATGGCTCTTCGCAGTTTGATGAAAAAATGCGAAGAATAACCACCCCGCGAATAGGATGAAAACTCCAGAACAGACCGCCCAGGAATATCCACAATAACCCGACCAAGCCGCTCACCTGAAAGCGGAAGTTCCCCCCTATTTTCTGAGATTTTTCATTTTTTGTTCTGACATTGTTGT
>JAPPAB010000014.1 GCA_026705765.1 Gemmatimonadota bacterium | reverse complement strand
TCCGTGTGGAGGTCGCGTACGCGACCTCCACACGGAAAACGTCCCCATCATCACCATCGGTTCCGCGTACCACGTCTGGGGAGCCAGCAGTCGCCTGGGCAATGTCCCCTATGAAAACGTGGCCGACAACGCCTTTCTGGGCTGGAGTCGGCCGGTATTTCACGAGCAGATATTTGTGAAAAGCGATTAAAAAAAAGACCTCAGAAAATTCGCCGATCGGATCGCCGCCTCACCGGGAGGCAGATCCCCGCCAAAAGCGTGATGTAGCGTCACATAGCCGCGGTAATTGATACCGTGCAGCCCATCAAAAACTTCTCGAAAATCTATCCCACCAGATTCATCCAGTGGTCGCAAAGTAGAATAAACCGTGCCCCGCACCCAGGTCGTCATCGGCATATCGCCATCGGGGTCTGGAACGTGATTTTGCAAATAAACGTTAAAGAGATAAGGTGAAAAGCGTTTGAGGGTCTCCGGACCGTAGTCTTCACCGCACAAAGCCAGATTAGCAGGCTCGTAAATAATCCCAAAATTCGGTCGGCCAATACTCTGAAGCGTCTCAATCGATCCCGCAACAGTCTCAAAAAGACTCTGGGTATGAGATTGATGTGCCAGGCGTATATCCCGCTCGGCTGCCTCATCGGCTGCGCGCTGGGCGTGTGCGATATCTGCATCGGTCTTGATACAGACGCGCAGTAAATCGCAACCGAGCGCGTCTGCCAGATCGAGGTGCGGGGTAATATTCCGCAAGCTATCTGGTCCATCGGCACCATTCTCGGGTATGGCAAAATCGCCGGTTGCCATTGAAACCGCGAGATTGTGCTTCTTCAAAATATCTTGCACTTCAACAATGCGTTCGGGCGGACTGTGCGTACCCACACCCGAAGCGCGCATACAAAACGCTTTATAACCCGCGCGCTGGGCAATCTCCGCGAGATCGGACAAAGCAATAGTCAAATTGCGCTTATTGCGAAAACTTTCGGCCACGCGGACAGAGAGAGAAAGTTGCATTGCAATCTCCAAACAAGTACGAGGTGGAAATTTCAACTTGCATACGGTAAATTTTTAACTATCCTTACAGTTACACATATTTTTCACTGCGATGGAAGGCGGACATCATGATTGAAATGCAGGTTGTGGATATACGTCAAGATCATTCAGAACAAAACGTCGTGTGGCTGCAAAGTGTTGAAGGCAGTGTAATGGTACCCATTGAAATTGGTCATGTCGAATATCGGTCTATTCGCTCAGAACTCGAAGGTAAATCTATGCCGCGACCTCTTGCGTATGATCTGATGTGTTCAGTACTGGCACATTTTGATGCCGAAATTGAAAAAGTGCAGATAGTCGATTTGAAAGACCAGATTTTTTATGCCGAACTCATCTTCTTTGCTCAAGGAGAGCAAGTGCGCTTAGACGCCCGTCCCAGTGATAGCATCGTACTCGCACTCAAATTTGACGCACCCATCTATATGGATGCCAAAATCATTCAACAAGTGGGATTTAAAGTCCGGCCCACCGAATACGGTTATGAGCTTGAGCAACTGAATCCACCCCAGGAAATACCTGAAGAACCCGTCTTAGACATCGCGCAGGCAGTCGAGCAGCCAATACAGGGTGTTGATTCCCAGGGACGAGACCTGGAACCGGATGAATTGCTGGAAGTTTTGAAAAAGCGGATGAATAAAGCAGTTAAAGAAGAGCGCTACGAAGACGCGGGAATAATTCGAGATGAGATTGAGCGGATAGAGGAGAGAAGCAGGTGAGAGGTAAGAGGACCGCCCTACCCTCTCACATCTCATTTAAACAGGCAGCAACACAGTGCTATGCGCTTCGACATGGCCGATATTCTCGTCGATTTCGCTGCGATTCATCATCCCAACAGTAATCGCGTCAATCGCTGGAATATCGAGAACATAGTGAATGGCATCGCGAGCGGGCAGGTCGCCGCGGCCCACGACTTTCATCCCGTAAACGCCGATATCATTGGCATCCATCTCTTCCAGAATGGGAACAACGCGTTCGGGTGACCCATCCATATTCTTCCCAGCATAGTTAATACGCGCCAAAACAACATCCACCCATGAGGTAATAGCTGCACGCTGGAAGGCATCAATATCGTGACAGGAAACACCGTGTGCGCGAATGATGCCTTTTTGCTTTCTATCCGCGAGAACATCCATAACACCCCGATAGGAACTGGGCCAGTCTTCATCTGTCAAACAATGCATAAGAACAACATCGATATAATCCGTATTTAACTCGCCCAAAATGCGATCCATATCGCGCTCTGCCTCATAGGCTGTTTTCGCACGGATCTTGGATGTAATCACAACCCGCTCGCGATCGATATACTCCAACGCGCCTGCGAGATGGGCATGACTGCCGTATTGATCGGCACTATCCCAAAATGTAACACCGCGTTCAAAGCCATAGATAAGCAAGTCAACAAGTTCGCGCGTCCCCAGATCCGTCTGGTTGGAACGCCCGCCCCAGCCATTGGTACCAGTACCAAAACTGAGTTGAGAAACCAAGATACCAGTTGTGCCGAGTTCGACGGTCTTCACGGTAAACTCCTTTTCGTCTTCTGTGTTTTTTGTCCCAATTTTTTGTATATTAAAACACAGTCTTGCATCCGTCAATGGATTTTGGTCCCCCTCTCCTCTGAGGTAAGGAATATTACCGCCATGAGACTCGGGCTAATTGGATTGCCGCAGGTCGGTAAAAAAACGCTATTCCGCTTGCTAACCGGACACACAGGTGAAATGGGACAGGCAAAAGTGCGGGATGAGCGGTTTGATCGGCTCGTAGAAATGTACAAACCCGCACGCGAAGTACCTGCAGAAATAGCATTTGTACTATTGCCCGACCTGGACACACAGACCGAACGCAACATACCTGTTTTGCAAGACCTGGAGCGAGTAGATGTCATCTGCTTCCTCGCCCGGGTATTTGAAAACGACACCGTCTTTCACATAGCGGGCGACATAGATGCCAAACGCGACATACGGACTTTTTGGGAAGAACTATTACTCGCCGACCTGATCTTTATAGAAAAGCGACTGGAGCGAATAGCACAAGACCGGCACACAAAAGACAGATTGCGAATAGAGCAAGAAAAGGACCTAATGACGCGCATGCAGGCGCATCTGGAAGACGGAAACCCCCTGCGCCAGTTTGCACTAACCTCAGAGGAAGTAAAACTGACATCCAGCTATCCCTTCTTAACCACCAAAGCAGTAATCGCAGTACTGAACACAGACGAAGACCAGATTGACGACGACGGAATCATAGACGAAATAGCCGCTGATTTTGCCGACTGTGGTTTTGAATGGATCGCAATATCCGCACAGATCGAAGAAGAAATCTCCCTGCTCGACGACGAAACGCGCGAGGAATTTCTCGCCGACCTCGGCATTGAACAACCCGCCCTGGACCGGCTCACCTTATTGTGTTACAAAACCCTGGGCTTGATCTCCTTCTTCACAGTCGTCAATGACGAAGTACACGCCTGGACAATCCCGAGAGGTTCTCTGGCACCGCAGGCGGGCGGCGCGGTTCACGGAGACATCGAGCGGGGATTCATCCGGGCCGAAGTCATCCGCTACGAAGACTTAATCGCACTGGGAGACGAACAAAAAGTAAAAGCAGCGGGCAAGCTCATGGTCAAAGGAAAAGACGCAGAGATCTTTGATGGCGACGTAATACACTTCTTGTTCAAGGTCTGAAATTACCCCTTTATCCGTAATTTTCCTTTACATACAGACCCTTTTTGCATATAATTCCACGCTCTACAAACACCACAACAGGAGATCGCATCATGGCCGCCAAAATCTCGGAAATATTCACCGAATACGAAGAAGCAAACAAAGACCTGGAACCCACCACCACCAGGCTGGACACCGAACAAGAAATTCCGGTAGAAAAATATTGCTGCATCACGGGCGAAGCGGTAAAATCGAGCTTTTGCCGTTATCCCGACGATAAAGAAGACACCATGATGGTCATGTCAAAAGAGCAAATGCTATTGCACTCCCGCAATGGTGGCAATATATCAGAGATCTTTAAACAAGTAGTGGCACTTCGCAGAAAACGAGAAGAGTAAGCGACGCCCCATCGCGGTATCCATCCCTCTATCCCTTTCGAGAATGTGCGTGAAAGACGGCGTTTTGAAATACGGCTTTGTGGGTCCAGCACTGATCTTTCTGATCGCGTTCAACATCTTTCCCCTCTTTTACAACATCTACCTCAGCTTTACCGATGCCGAACTCAGTGGCGGCATTGCGCGACTCGTGGGTGGGCGCAACTACGGCGTCATCTTTGACGACACGCGCTATGGCACTGCCCTTCGCACCACCGGACTATTCGTCGTCCTGGCAGTCGCGACCGAACTCATGCTCGGCTTTGCCCTTGCCCTCGCCCTTCAAAAACCCTTCCGGGGCAAACCCGCCATCACCACCATACTCCTGGTACCCATGATGCTATCCCCCGCAGTCATGGGCCTGTACTGGAACTTTATTCTCAACGGCCACTACGGCGTCGTCAATCAAGCACTATCCGTCCTTGGCCTCTTCCAACCGCAATGGCTGACCGACCCCGACCTGAAACTCTTCTCCATCCTCATGATCGACATCTGGATGTGGACGCCATTTATGATGCTCATCGCCCTTGCCGGCCTCAATGCCATCCCCAATCACCTCTACGAAGCCGCAGCCATTGACCGGGCATCCCGATGGACTGTCTTTCGGCGCATCACCCTACCCCTGTGCTCCCCCCTGCTCTTCCTCGCAGTCCTGCTACGCACCACAGATGCCCTCAAGCAATTTGACCTCGTCATGGCTGTCACGGGACCCAATGATCGCGCGACCCAAACATTGAGTGCCCTCCTCTATCAAGTCATGTTTCGCGGATATAAAATTGGACTGGGCAGCTCTTATAGCATCGTCATCCTCCTCATCGTCATCGCACTCGCAACTATTTTCATCCGGTACATCACCAGCATCCAGGCAAAACAGGGGAGGGAAAGCGCGTGAAGAAATTGAGATGGCTCGTCATCATCCCGTATTTTTGTCTCGCCACACTACCCCTGTGCTGGCTCTTTCTCACCTCCCTCAAAACTCAGGAAGCGGCGATCAGCGCCACAGCCTCTCTCATACCATCCACCAATGAAAACATCGCACCCGGAGGCCTGAGTTTCTCAGCCACATTAGACGCCTATCGCAAACTGGCAACACCACACACGGGCAAAGCACACGCATTTTTTCACTACCTCTTCAACAGCGTCATCATCGGTCTGCTCAGCACCCTAACATCTGTCGTCCTCGGAACCGGCTGCGCGTATGGATTTAGCCGATTTCGCATCGCAGGTGCGCGGGACTGGCTATTCTTCATCCTCTCGACCCGCTTCCTGCCCCCGCTCGCCGTCGTGGTCCCCGTACTGATGATGTACCGCGTCTTTGAACTGCCCAACACACACCTGGGCCTCATCCTCCTCTACACGGCATTTAACCTCTCGCTCGCAGTCTGGCTCATGAAGGGATTCATAGACGAAATCCCCCGGGCGTATGAAGAAGCCGCACTCGTCGATGGATACAGCCCACTTCAAGCATTTTACAAAATCATCTTACCCCACTCTGCAACCGGCATGGCTGTTACCGCCGTCTTCTGCCTCATATCCGCCTGGAACGAATACGGTTTCGCGCTCGCGCTCAACAACGCCGAAGCCGTCACCGTACCCGTGTATTTTGCCGGGCTTCAGGGCAACATCCAGGGCATCCCCTGGCCGCAGATTGCCGCGGGCGTCCTCATCTTTGTCGTGCCAATAGTAATCTTCACAGTACTCGTCCGCAATCATCTGCTGCGGGGCGTGACATTTGGAACAATTAAACAGTAATGATGCCATTCCTCGAACTTCAAAACCTCCAAAAAACCTACCCCGACGGCACGCGGGCAGTCAGAGGTATTGACCTGCGAGTTGACCAGGGAGAATTTATCGTCCTCCTGGGACCCTCCGGATGTGGAAAAACAACCACATTGAGGATGATCGCGGGACTGGAGGACCCAACCGGCGGACGGATCACCCTCGACAACCAGAACGTCACACACCTGCCGCCATCTCAGCGCGACGTGGGCTTTGTCTTCCAGTTTTACGCCCTCTACCCGCACATGACCGTCCGCAAAAACATCGCCTTCCCACTCGAGAACATCGGCACATCCCCCGCAGATACCAAAGCGGCGATAGACCGCGTTACCCACGCCCTAAGTATCGAAACACTACTCGACCAATACCCCAGACAACTTTCAGGCGGCGATCAACAGCGCGTCTCTCTCGCCCGTGCCATGGTCCGCACACCGGACATCTACCTCATGGACGAGCCCCTGGGCACACTCGACGCAGAACACCGGTTAGAACTCAGAGCATTTATACGCCGCCAACAACTATCACTCTCCATAACAGCCATCTACGTCACACACGACCAGGAAGAAGCCATGAGCTTGGCGGATCGCATTGTCGTTATGGACAGCGGCAAAATCAGACAAATCGGATCCCCATCAGAAATCTACAACCACCCCGCAGACCTCTTTGTCGCAAACTTCGTCGGCAGCCCGGGCATGAATCTATTAACCGGACAAATTGTGCTACACGGAGACAGTCTATCTTTTACCCATCCAGATACAGACATTCACATCCCCATCCACGCGAACATCGCGCCCATGCAGGTCATCTTTGGCATGCGCCCGGAATTTATCCGCCCCGCCAACCGCGGCATACCGGGCAAAGTCATCCTCAGCGAATACCTCGGCAGCCACGGTTATGTACATGTCGATACCCCAATAGGCGAACTAATCATGCGTACAACCGACCGCTTTGCCATTGGAGAAACAATCCACCTGCACCTTAATGAAGAACACATTCGCCTATTCGATCCAAACACGGAAACAGCCCTCGTATGAATGCCCCATTTCTCAAAATCGACGACCTGTCCAAAAACTACGGCGAAACCCGGGCACTCTCGGAAATCTCACTCTCTCTTCACGCCGAAGAACTCCTCGTCGTCCTGGGCCCAACAGGCGCGGGCAAAACAACGCTCTTGCGCATCATCGCGGGCCTCGAAGCAGCGGACACCGGGCGTATAACCGTCAATGGCGCAGACATAACCCACCAGCTACCCGCAGAACGCGACATCGCCCTCGTCTTTCAGAACTTCTCACTCTACCCCAACAAAACCGTGCGCCAGAACCTCGGATTTCCACTCCAGGCACCCGGGCGCAACCTCTCCAAAAAAGACATCGCAAACAGAATTTCCCACACCGCCGACCTGCTCCGCATAACCCCGCTCCTGGACCGACCCGCCACGCACCTGTCCGGCGGTGAAATGCAGCGCGTCGCAATCGGACGCGCCATCGTGCGCCAACCCCGACTCTTTCTCATGGACGAACCCCTCACCAACCTGGATGCAAAACTGCGCGAAGTATTGCGCGTCGAACTCATCCGCCTCCAGCGCGACCTCGGCACGCCCATGATCTACGTCACCCACGACCGGATCGAAGCCCTCTCAATGGGCGACCGAATCGCCGTATTATCCGAAGGAAAAATCCTGCAAATCGGTTCCCCCGAAGAAATCTACCAGCAGCCCAATTCTCCGACCGTCGCCCGTCAACTCGGCTATCCTCCCATCAACACCATAGACGTCCACAAACAGCGAAACCAATGGTTCACAGCCTCGAACCAGCCCATCGCGACCGCAGACCACAACGCCCCTTCAAACGCCACCCTCGGCATCCGTGCGGAAAATATATCACCCCGTGGAGGCGAAATCCCCGCGACCATTGAAGTCGTCGAAGACCTCGGCGCATCGACCATCTTGCTCGCCGACTGGGCGGGACACTCCATCCAGATTTTGACATCCGGTGAGCAACAGTGGCGCGTCGGGGATGAGATATACCCATCTATTGATCCAGATCGCGTATTGGTGTGGGGAAAGGCGGATCAGGATAGGCAGGATGAAAGGATGAACAGGATGAAAAGCGGGAGGTATCCGCAGATGGACGCAGATGAACAGGGATGAAAATCCGTAGAGCAGATTTTGTCGTAAAAGTGAAAAAAATGAAAAAATCTGATATACGAGCAATGATTCTAATATATGAGCAATCTTTTATAGTTGAACTTACAGACGCGATGGTATTATTATAAAAAAGCCGCTGACAAGACCAGGACAAGTCAACTGTCAGCGGCGGCAAATATCTCAAGCTGATAACTTGAGAAGGCAAAACTAAAGTAACGACCTGAAGCGCGATTGTCAATACAAAGTAAAAGAACATAATGTTCAATCGAAAAGCGAAAAGTGAAAAATGTTTTCACTTCTCAATTCGATGCTCAGACTGACTTTTACTCGATAATAACCTCTATGCGAAGTAAAAATAACGCCTTATAAAAATTATCACTCAAAAAAATCCGCATTGGCACACAGGTTGCATAGATCTGTTTAAGCAAAGAAAAATCTATATCGAATAGTATGGGCATCGCGCCCTGAACTTCAAATACTTAAACTGCGTTTTATCGCACAGGAGAAAATATGAGCAAACAGAAAATACTGATTATAGATCACGATCCCAGCATTCTATCGACCCTCGTGGGATTTCTGAGCGATGAACCTTATGACGTATGCACAACGAGAGATGGGATAGAAGGACTTGAAATATTGAGACGTGAGAAGATCGATCTCGCCATCGCTGAAATGTATATGGCAGGTCTTGATGGGATCGCGCTTTTGGAGCGCATTGCAACAGAGAAAATTCAGACAAACATCCTGATCATGGAAAGTTTTGTGCCCATGGAAGTAACAAAAGAAATACTCAAAGCCGGTACTGCAGGCGTATTGGATAAACCGATCAATAAGGACAAATTTTTGGCAGAGGTCAAAACCTGTATCCTGCTGAATGAAGTGGGATACAAGGTATCGCGGGCCAGTGAAGCATCCCGTTCACAGTCCAGATCCTTTCAACAGCTCTTAAACACCGGCCGAGAGAAGGTTTCACAAGAGTCGTTGGAATCATTCTTGGAGGAGCGTTACAGAAACCCAGACCTGAAATTTGAAGACCTCGCACGCCATTTTCGGATCACCCCACCGCACGGTCATGTGCTATTCAAAAAATTTTTTAACAAAACCTTCCGCGAAAAATTGCGAGAGATCAGAATATCGCAGGCAGAGCATTTTTTAGCAGGATCGTTCCTGTTTATATATGAAATTGCAAGCATGTGTGGATTTCATTCACCAAGTCGTTTCTGTCACGCTTTCAAGAGGATACATGGCATTTCTCCTACCCAATACCGCACAAAAGTTAGACAGAGAGGAATCCAGCCGTCTTCGGAAGATGTCTGAGTTGAATGTGCATTTGGTCGATCTAAATCCATCGGCTTTAGCCGTTATCGCAACCTATCTTATGTCTCCAGTATGGCTTTAGCCACCAGACAGCCTGAATCTGATCATGAGATCAAGCTAAAGGGCTTTGAGTTTATAAGATTCTTCATTCTGTCTATTATCGCATTGAGTATCCTGCTTATTGCAGGGGTTGTGATTTTAGGCTGGGATGTCGAAATGGAAATCAGTGTTGAGGCTTCTGGTCACGTTGAACCTGTTGAGAAAAAATTCGTCAAGTCAGAGACTGTGGGGACGATAGAGAAAGTGCTTATTCACGCGGGTCAGCAGGTCGCAAAAGGAGATACGCTTTTTGTTCTCGATGCTTCAGAGTGGAGAAAAGAGGCCGCGAAGATAGAAAAAGAGATCGCAATCAATCAACGACAGAGAGAGGAACTCAGAGAGACATTATTTTTTGATCGGCAAAGGATAGAATCGAGTCTTGATCAAGCTCGGCTCGAATATGAAGCGGGTGGTCTTCGGCTTGAGCAGATTTTACAGGAGCAACAATTGTATCAAAAATATCTGAAAAAGAAAAAGGAACAGACACGACCTCTTGAGACGCTTTTACCTGTAAAACTTCAAGAGAACAATCTCAATCGCGTCCAGCAACGCATGACCTATCTGAAAATTGAGCGTGATGCTCTGGCTGTTAGAGAAAAAGAAATCCAAACTTTGAAACTGGTCGGGGATAAGCTCCTGCAAGAACGCGATTGGATTCAAGAACAGATACGGAAAACCGTCATCACTTCCCCAATCGCAGGTATTGTTCTGACATCAGATATTGAGACAATCGAAGGAGATAGGGTTTCGGTTGGCAGTCCGGTATTGGAATTGGCGCAGTTAAATGAATGGCAGGCGAGGGTTTTTGTGCAAGAGGTGGATATTTCAAAAATTGAACTGGATCAAGAGGTCAAGTTGTACATCCATGCGTTCCCGCATATGAATTACAAAATTTTCAGTGGTAGCGTTAGTGAACTGCCCAGCCGGAATCAAGTCGTGCCTCCAAATGCAACGGCTCTGACATTATACCCGGTGAAGATATTGATTGATGATCCTTTTGTTCGCAGTGGCGATCAGATCTATCCGGTGGCGTATGGCATGAGGTTAGACGCAAAGATCATTATTGAAAGAAGTTTTTTGTGGCAAATTGGGTGGAAAAAGATAAAAGAGGCGTTTGGTATTGTTGACAAGAAAAATCCGTTGGTTTTTTAAATGATGATAGGCAGACAGGAGATCGAGAATCTTGACGCAAATATTCACTGTTATTAAGATGCTGCGGCCTTATTGGCGGTATATCATTCAGTCGCTTTGTGTTGGTATTTTGTTTATGTTGTTTCAGATACCAGGACCTTATTTCACGAAAATAATGATCGATGATGTATATCCGCACAAAGATTTCTCTCTGTTAAATTTTGTTCTGTTGTTGGGCATGCTGATGTCGTTGGGTGTGGGTGGGATGAGGTTTATCAGTGGGTATTTTGGTCAGTGTGTTGGCATCCGAATGGGATATGATTTTCAAGCGCGTTTTTACAAACATATTCAAACGTTGGATTTTAGTTTTTTTGATAGCCGGGAGACGGGTGAAATACTATCTCGATTTAGAGATATGCGAAGTTCAATTGCCAGTGTCATCAGTTTGATTAACACGCTGATTATCAATTCGCTTCAACTCATAATTTTTCCGCCCATTCTGTTCTTTATCAATTGGAAATTAGCCCTGATCAGCCTCACGGTCTTGCCCTTTGACACGCTGTTGGTCTTGATTTCGAGACGGTTTATACGCAAATATACAAGGGAAGTTGCAGAACGCTCAGCAGAGTTATCGGCAAAGAATTACGAGTCCATCTCTTCGATTAGAACAGTACAGTCTTTGGGGTTAGAGGCGTCATTTTTTCAGAAGCTACAGGGATTGTTCATCGGTGTTGCAAATTTGAGAATGAAAGTGTCGCTGTTTTCGGGCACAACGGGATATGCCAGCACCATTATCAAGACGGGTGGAACACTTGCCTACGGGTTTTACGGATGGCACGAGGTGTTATCCGACAATTTGACTTTGGGGAGTTATATGGCGTTCACGGGCTATGTGGGGTATTTGTATGGGCCTATTAAAAGTCTCATTGGCCTGTTGCGGCGCATTGAATCTACACTGGTTCATACAGATCGCTTTTTTGAAGTCTATAATATCACACCTGACATACGGGATGAGCCGCAGTTGGCTGAACTCAACGGAGTTCATGGAAGGATAGAGTTTCGAGACGTCAGTTTTGCATATCAACCCGAAAGGGTGGTGTTGAACGAGATCAATCTCGAGATTGACGCTGATGAGATAGTCGCCATTGTTGGAAGAAGCGGGTCAGGCAAATCTACTCTGGCGAAGCTCATTCCGAGGTTCTACGATCCAGTGGATGGGCAGGTCTTGATCGATGGGGTCGATATCAGGCAATACCGGCTCAATTCTCTGCGCCAAAATATCGGCTTTGTGATGCAAGGCAGTGCGTTGTTTCAGGGGAGTATTTTGGAGAATTTGACGTTTAACAAACCGATTTCCATGATCGATGTCGAAACCGCAACCCGGGCAGCCTATATTCACGATTTTGTCACGAAGCTGCCCAATGGTTATCACACGATCATCGGTGAGCAAGGGGCGCAACTTTCAGAGGGGCAAAAGCAGAGGGTCGCACTTGCACGGGTATTGCTACAGAACACCCCCATCTTGATTTTGGATGAACCCACTGCCGCACTGGATAATGAATCTGAGTTTTATATTCAAGAAGCGATGAAGGAAATTTGCAAACAAAGAACCGTGATCGTCATTGCTCATCGTCTGTCAACCATCCGGCGTGCAGACAAAATCGTTGTCATCGATCAGGGAAGGATTGCTGAGGAAGGTAGCCACGAAGTTTTGATGCTGCAAGATGGTGTTTATTCCATGCTCCAGGAGCGAGCCGCGAGGATTTGATATGTTCAAAGCAAAGTGCCCAAACTGTGAATATGAAAGCCCTTGGAAAAGAGATAAGTGGTGGACCTGGAAACTTAATCCCACCTGGCCCTGTAAGAAATGTGGCAGCATACTTGAAATGGATCGTAGAAGGGGGGGCGTGGTGTTAATCATATATGCGGCTTTCTGGTTATTTTTTGAACTCTGGGTCAAAGATTGGAGCCTTCTTGTCTATTGTCTCTTACCAGTTGGCATTTTTATCATTCTTTCATTGAAGCGCGTTAAAATTGTGCAATCTTCAGACCAAAATTCTGACGCTGATAGTCAAAAAGCACCTCTTGACAAGGAAAGGGGGTAAATGAGATCACTACACGGTGCTTTGTCCATAGTGAATGGAAAACATTCACCGATTTCTAATTTTTACAATATTGGAGGATCACATGCAAAAGCTGGTAAAAAGAAAGATGCATTACGAGACCATTATGCCCGTAGAGGCTTATGAGTGTGAAGATGAAAGGGTAGAGGACTACTATTTTTGGACTATATTTGCTCTATCAACAACTCCTGTTGTTGGGCCTGTAGTGGGGCCAGTTTTGGCAGTTGCTGATCATTATTATCATGATGAAATGGTAGATGCTTTTGTGGATTATAGTGATCGCGAGATAGAGCGAATACAGAATGAGGTAGAGGGCAATCAAGCAGTAGTTGACGCGGCTATTGATGGAGTGCAGGAATTAAATGAGGCTGCTGGAAATGTTATAATAGACTTTGTGGGCAGCATTGATCACGACGACCCAATCGTACAGTTATATGGTGAATAGGGAACGCCAAAGTTGGGTATCTTGATGGTTGCAGGTATTGTACCCTTGTATATTTGAGTGCAATACCTGCTAAATTCTCTCATACAAGAAGGAGGCTCTAAAATATGCCAATAAATATAAAAAATCTTTATACCTGTCCGAAGTGTGGGCATCCCGTTGGGTGGTGGCGCAAATTAAGTGCTAACATCTTCAGTATATGGCCTTGCAAGAATTGCGGTACTTCTTTGGGATTTGGTTCTGTGAGACGCCTGATTTTAGTTCCCATAATTACCTTGTCAACCTGGTTATGGCTTAAACCTTATGTGAATTTTTGGGTCTTTTGGATAATCTTTACTTCAGGAATGATCTTTGCAGGATATGTCGATCCGGTTGTTGAGAAGCATGAACCACAGCGACCTGATGCAGAGTGAGTGCGTTTGGAGCAAAAATATATGCCAATCGATATAAAAAACCTTTATTCCTGCCCCAAGTGTGGACATCCCGTGAGAAAGTGGCGCAAATTGAATGCCGGTATTTTTAGCCAATGGTCCTGCAAAAATTGTGGTAATCTCTTGAAGGTTACTTACTGGAAAAGTATGATTTTTATCTCAATTCTTGCCTTGTTGATCTACTTATGGATTAATCCTCAGAGAACTATTTTGGATATTAATCTATTTGTCATAGGCTTGATCATAGGCGTTCATTTGGTGAAGATGTTTATGATTCCGATTGTTGAGAAACGTCCACGTCAAAACTCTGATTCTGAGTGAGATTTTGGAGTCCCAATATATGCCAATAAACATAAAAAACCTTTATACCTGTCCAAAGTGTGGGCATCCCGTTGGGTGGTGGCGCAAATTGCGTGCCGGTACTATCAAATATCCCTGCAAAAATTGTGGCGCGATTTGGAGCGTTAATTACTGGAAACGCGGTATTTCGATCTTCATATTTCTTTTGTTAATCTACTTATTACTCTACTTATGGATTAACATTGAAATAACTCTATTGCACTTTCTTTTAGGAGGCTATGTTTTGTTAGATATTTTAGGAAAAATGTTTATCAGTCCGATTGTGGTGAAAGGTCCAAGTCAGCGGCCTGGTGCATAGTGAGCATATCGAAAGATGGCGTGTGGACAACAGTGGGCTAACCATGAAATACAAATGCAATTTCCATGATCTAAACGGAGAAGGTGTCAAGGTTGCAATTATTGATAGCGGGGTTGATCGTTCTCATGAAATGTTGCAGCATGTGACCGCAGGAATCTGTTTTGAGTTTTCTACGGGTAGCGTCCATACATCTAAAGACTATCGAGACTCATCTGGTCATGGCACGGCGGTTGCGAGTATTATCAAAAAGAAGGCTCCGGGTACAGAGCTATACGCTATAAAAATTTTCGATCAATCTCTGATTGTTGAACAAAAAATTCTCATTGAGTCAATTCGTTGGGCAATTGATCAGAACGTCGATATTATCAATTTGAGCCTTGGGACAACGGACGTCCAGGTCAAGAATGCTCTATTGGATATATGTAAGGTGGCAACGAAAAAGGGTATCGCAATCGTCGCTGCCGAACACAATTCAGGGCAGGAGGGTTATCCCGCCTATTTCTCCAATGTGATCGGTGTGAAGGCGGGGGAGATAAAAGGGCGTTACAATTACCTGTTTCGCGCAGGAGAGTCTATTGAATGTATCGCACCTGGAACAACTCAGCGCGTTCTCTGGGCAGGTGGGCGAGAGCATATTGTTGAAGGTAGTAGCTTTGCCGCGCCCCACATTACGGGTATTATCGCGTTAATCAAGCAAGCCTTCCCCAAAGCCAATCTGAATGAGATTAGAAATATATTGGAAGTGAATGCCAGTCGAGAAGTGCAGCAGAAAATTCCGATAGGTCGCAAGATTCGCGTGCCTACTCCCCAGACGTCTCAATCCTTTGATCCAAACAAAATTAAAAGAGCAGCTATTTATCCCTATAACAAGGAAATGCATAGCCTGATGCGTTTCAGGGAATTATTAAATTTTGAAATTGTGGGTATCGCTGATCCCATTGCCAAAGGGTATGTTGGGAAAGATGCTGGTGAAGCGATAGGCATACCGCCTGTTGGCATACGGGTTCAGCCGCGATTTCAAGAGATATTGAAAGAGGCTGATACGCTTATTCTGGGCTATGTAGATGAACTGAGCCGAATTACAAAAAAGAATGTCCTGCGCGAGAGTATTGAGAAGGCCATTGATGCCAACTTAAATGTGTTCAGCTTTTTGTCCGTTTACCAGAAGGATTTAAGAGATCTGATTGATAAGGCTCGTAAAAAGAACCTCTATATTTATTCGCCTGACGTTCATCAAAACGACCTGCTCAAAGCACTTCAGCCCCACAATAATCCAGCCGTTGATGTGCCAGTGATCGGTGTTTTTGGCACGAGTGCTCAACAGGGTAAGTTCACAGTTCAACTTGCCTTGAGGGCAAAGTTGATAAAAGAAGGATATAAGGTTGGGCAAATCGGCACCGAACACCATTCTCAGTTATTTGGCATGGATGTGGCATTTCCAACGGGCTATGCTTCTCCACTGCAATTTCCAATACAGCTTCACGCGCCTTATCTGGATTTCAAAATGCGCGAGGTCTGTGCGAATAAGAAACCGGATTTAATGCTTGTCGGGGCACAGTCGGGAAGTATCCCTTACGATGTCCATGAGCCGGGGAATCACACGCTTTCAACACTTGCTTTTATGCTGGGCACAAAACCCGATGCCAACATATTGGTCGTGAATAGCGTTGATGATGGCGAGTATATACGCGATACCATGAACACGCTCAAGGCAATTACCAAAGGTCCCGTGTTGTGTCTCGCAATGAGTGATAAAGAAAAACACATCCGAGCAGCTTATGGGCGAACACTGATCAGTCCACGTCAAATGTCAAAAGAAGAAATCAAAGAGAAATTGGCATGTTTGGAGGACCGATTTGAGATTCCAGCTATAGAGATTGTGTCAGAGGAGGGACAACAGAGGATGGTTGACCTCATCATAAGCTACTTTGCAGATGAACAAGAAGGAGGGGATGTATGAATGATGATCTCAAGATACAGATAAAGCAGACGATTGTGCGTGCGTTAAAACTTGAAATTGCGCCTGAGGAGATAGGAGACTCGGATGTGCTTTTTGGTGGAGAAATGGGTCTTAATTCAATGGCAATGGTAGAACTTGTCGTGGGCATAGAAGATGAATTTGGTTTTGCAATTTCTGATGAAGACCTGAGTGCCGCAGTTTTCAAAAGTGTGCAGACGATCGAAGATTATATCCGGTCTGTGCGTGAATGTGTTTTGACTGCCTGAAAATGAAAAAATCGCTTCCCATCCAGGTATCCCCACCCATACACGGCTATCCCCGCCATGGCTATCGGC
>JAPPAB010000013.1 GCA_026705765.1 Gemmatimonadota bacterium | reverse complement strand
CATGTTCCGTGATGATTTTACACGGAAGCACCGCACCATAAATTCGGAAGCCCTTATATCCCAACGCTAAAGCTGTTGGGTCTTACGGGCTGTAAAATAAAAAACTTGAACAGGAGGCGGAAATGGACGCAGGAGACAAAGCGGCTGTTGAAGCCGCATGGAAGAACGGCGTAGGCGTCTTGCACAACTTGCTCTCACAAGATGAGCTGGATGCAATCCGCCGGGAGTTAGAACAGGCGTACCTGGATATGGACATCGGACCGGGTGAACCCGGCAACCGGGACAGCCTGCGAAATGAACCGCTGTTAAATTACCCCGCTCTGGGCAGCTTATTTTCCCATCCCCGCATTTTGGGAATCGTATCGGCGATTCTGGATGAACCGCGACCTTTTCTCTTGCAAATGAAAACCAACCGGTACACACCAGAGCACAAAGGCGTGGGACGGCACTCAGACGGCAGCCCAACGGATCTCGCCACACCCTTTCAGTGGGTGGCAACGATGATTTACCTGGACGATATCGACGTCACTTCCGGAGCGTTGACCTGCGTTCCAGGCACACATCTGTACCATTTTGCATCTGCGTGTGACCCGGGCCGCGTACTGCCCACAAAAGAAGATATTCAGACAGGAGACTACATTCCAATCGAACTGAAAGCGGGCAGCGTCGTCTTTCGCGTACCAGAGGTCTGGCACGGCGTAGTGCCCATCCATCGTTTGCGGCGATATATCACCGGTTTGTACACATCTCGGACAAAGGGAAATGAGTCGATCAAAGAGCGGATACAGGGGGTTCGAAAAAACCGAAAGCAAATCCCGGAGACATCCATACCCAAACACGTCAAGAAATACTGGCAATATTGATCAGTGGATCAATCCAAAAAGCGATCCAGCACATTCTTTGTAATCGCCGAAATCGACTCATCCACCGGCAGCGAACTGGGATAATTGATCGACCCCACCGAAAACACCTCTCCCCCGCTCTCGGTGCGGTGATATACGACCTCTGCGCCTCCCTCATCGGGGTTTAAGCCTTTGGCTAACAGTTGTGTGTTTTTTGGCGAACTCTCTGTCATCTTATCCGTTTCGTGTCCAGAGGCACCGCCCGGACACCGCATATGCAGACACTTCTCTCCAAAAATATCTCCCGTCTTCAGCCCCGTCCCTTCAAAGAAATCGTGCGCCCCATCCACCACCTGATAAGGCGCGCCAGTCATAATACCCGTCTCCGAACAGGTTACACCTAAGAGATTCGCCTCTGACTCATGAAACAGATGGAATCGACTCTCCAATCCCAACTTCTGTAGATGGCTAAACCCTCCGCCTTTATCTCCATTTCGCACCACCATCGTATATTCATCTGTAAACACCACCTCGCAATTCAGACCATTTCCACCCAGATACATCAGCTTGCCGCCCCGCTCAAACACCCAGGACTTCAGCTTGTAGTACATATCCGCCGACCAGTACTCCGGATGCGTACTGATGATCAATACCCGGTAATCGTCCAAATTCAATACGCCGGAATGGAACTGCGTCTCCGCATAAAGATCGTATCCATAGCCCCCCCGCTCCAGCCACCCCAGCAACCGCCACTCTGCCGGGGCCACATGACAGTTGGACCGCCCCTCAATCGGATCGGTAATCCGCTCCTCCTCTGCAATAAAATTGATTGGCTCAGGCCGGTCGAACGACAGCGGTGCATATTCCTTTGAAGTAAAAAGCAAATGCCTGGGGTCCGTATATCGCTTGAGATCAAATCGCGCATTCACGGTGGGCCTGGATGGAAATTTCTCCGCGTGGATGTAATTGCTGCGCCCCCCAAAATTATTATACGCATTCCAATTTATATTCGACGCCAGCACTGCAACATCGGCACTCGGCTTTGCGGGTGCGACAATCCACGGAAACGAGAAAAACACACCTGACTCCGTCTTGGTGTGCAGATAATACAATCCCGACCGTTCGGGTGCCGTTATATATTGCTTGTGTGTCGGGCTGGTATAACCCTGTGCATTCCATTGAATGCCGGCCTGCGTATAATCCCCATCCGGCGTAATTTGCATCGTCGCCCGGGGGCCGTGTTCATCGTACCATCCAATTGGACGCACCAACTCTTTCTGCCATCCATACCGCCACAGCGACAGCTTGTACGCCTCCACCGCGTGTACCCTGAACTCTGAAGGCTGTCCGGACTGTACCCACTTTGGCCACATATATCCCAGCAGTCCATCGGTCAACAGCCGGAACTGATAGGGAGCCTTAGTCGGTACCTCAAGCGGTACTGTTTTAAAGCCATAACCCGACTTGTAAAGTGTCACGCTATACTTCCCGGAAGGCAAATCCGAATAAACCGCACCAGTCGCCCGCGAACGCGCCTCAAATGACCCCGCCTCGCCTTCAAACTCCAGCAGCACCTCTGGCACTGCCACATATCGCTCATCGCTCACATATCCAATCAGCATATTGTTCCCTTTTTACGCCAGAATGGTCAGACTTCGATCTTCGAGCGGTAATTCCATCTTCTCTCCACCGCGACGATGCGATTCTCGCAACGCAATGGCAATTTCCAGCGCTTCTCGTCCAAACTCTCCCGGACAAAGCGGCTCTGTGCCCTCATTTAGATTCTCGACAAGTCCTTCAATAGCGGCCTGTTGTGAACTGCGAGGTCTTTTGGGATTGGGAAATTGTCGTCGAATCGGTTCTCTGGTCTCGTGATGCCTGGTCCACATCTCAAAATCTGCGTGTTCATTCCGGGCACTTATCCATCCATCGCTTCCCACTAAGTCAATATTCAACCATCCTCCGGTACTCAGAAATCCGCGGATGCCATTCTCGTATCGAATCATCCCTGTTCCTGAAAGATCGCTGTCGCCGCGGGCCTCTTCATCACTATTCATATTCCCAAATACCCACCTGGCAGGTGCCCCGGCAAAAAGACGAAACAGAGCCAGCGTATGGCTGTGACCGCGTGAGAGCCGCCAGCCGTAATTGCAGATCATCGAAGAGAAATTCCCAATCATGCCGCTTCGGATTGAATTTAGACATGCGTGGAACCACGGACTCCAATTTTTGTGACAGGCAATAGCGAGCATAACCCCATTCTTCCGACACACATCGATCATCGCGTCTGCTTCCGCCAGACTACGACATATCGGCTTGGTTGCATAAATCGCCTTAACACCAGCCTCCGCCACCCCTGTGACGACCTCTGCGCGTTCCTCTGCCCGTGTCGTCACACTGACGATATCTGGCTTCTCTTTGGCGATCATCTCGCGGTAATCGGTATAAAGTGCCGTTACGCCCCATCGACTTTTGAAATCGTCCAGTTGCTCCACGTAAAGATCCGAAGCTGCAATCAGATCAATCCCCTTCGCTTCGATCATCGCGGGCGCATGTGCCCAGGGATATCGAAACTGGGGCCTATTTACGTGCTCATCATCAATAGTACTGCCGATCCGCCCACATCCAATAACAGCTCCCCGATAAGATCCCATGTTGTGCTCCTTCCATCACGTCAATCCCCCACGCGCTCAAAATAGAAAAACCGCCCATCGTACGTCCCTAAAAACAAGCCGTCTCCCCACACACAGGGAGGTGCTGTAATTGGTGACCCGAACGCCGCACGCCCCCGGCATTCACCGGAAGCGGCATCCAAAGCGTACAAACACCCATCACACCCGCTGATTAGAAGACAGTCATCAAAATTGACTGGCGCAGCTAAAATGCTCTGCACGCCTCTGCGATAGGGCACCATATCCAGCAAGCTATCTTCCGTCTGGAACCGCCACAGTAGCGCCCCCGAATTGAAATCAAAACAGAGGGCATCTCCCTCCGGTGTGGTGGCGTAGATCCGTCCATCCCGCACGAGCAGTCCGGTCGGATAACTGGACGGAAGGATCGGCTTGTTCCACACGACCTCTCCCGAAATTGCCCGTAACGCGGTTAAATGCGATGAGTCTCCCCCACTTACCAGCAGGTCTCCGGACACAATCGGCGTTGGATATGGATACTCAACCCCTATCTGCTGTTCCCACGCCACATCCCCGCTTTGCCGGTCCAGTGCCATCAGCCCCCGCCGCGGCACGAGCAGGAAAAGCAGGTCCTCATAAACCTGGGGACTTGCGTAACACGCCCAGTTATCGCTGTCTTCAACAGGTACATACCACTTCTGCTCCCCCGTCTTTAGATCAAAAGCCGCATAACCGGCCTTCGCCCCTGCGTACAAAAACCCATCTGCAATAACCGGAGACGTGTAAACCCAGCGGTCGGGATACCCGGGCAGATTCGCATGCCACAGCAGACGGCCCGACGCCTCCTCCAGCGCATGCACCCGCCCGGTAACTGACACAGCCGCGCAGATGCCATCATCCACAGCCACGCTATTTTTCACCGTCGCATCCGTGCGTGCATGCCACGCCAGATCTCCACTACCCACCTCAATACAACAGACCCCGTTGCTGGCGGGATAACCCTCGTCCCGCAGGCTCAACAGCAGCTGATCTCCCGCATGCACGGGTGCTGCGCGGTGCAGTCCTCCCGGAAGTTGTAGCTCCCAGCGCAGGCGCAGCCCCATCTCGTCCAACGCAATCTCCACCGGCCTATCCTCGGAAAGTAGCGAGACGCCAGTGGGTTTGTGCGCGCAGAGTTCCACTTCCACCCCTTCCTGTCCGAACCGCGCGACGCGGTAGCCCCTCGGCGATGTATCGATTCCGCCAAAACAGAACGCCGGAGTTGCGGCCACAACCATCTCTTTGTAAGAGAACACCTTGCTGGAATGCCAGTGTCCGTGCAGCACCAGGCGGACATTATATCGGCTCAACGCCTCCAAGAATGAAACCGGCGGAGGCGTGTGAACCACCACCACGATCTCCCGATCCGCAGGCTGTAGTTCCAGATCTCTCCAAAACCACACCTCCTTTCGCTCCTGGTCCTCAGGTGAAAAAAACGACTGCTCGTTGGGATAAAACGCAAAATGGCGTCCCCCCCAATCAAAGCTATAATACGAGGGACCGAGCACCGCTTCGAAATGCCGGGTAAACGTATTACCCCCCTGTGAGACCCCCTCGTGGCGCTCCTCGTTACCATCGTGCCCCCCGAACAGCGGGAATACCGGCGTTGAAACCGTCTCCTGTGCCTCTCGAAAACGGTACAACTCTGCAAACTCTCCTCTGTTCGTGAGATCTCCGCTCACCACAATCAGATCCGGATCGGCTTCCTGGACAAGTTGCTGTAGTGCCTCGGCGAGAACCTCTCCGGACGTCAGCATCTCCCCTTCCGTCACAACGTGTGTATCGGTAATCTGCACAAGTGTAAACTGTCGTGCAGCCCGTTCAGGCGCAGACACAAGCCCAAAATCCACTCCATCTTGCGCGTCGATCCAGTTCCGTGTAGATGAGTAGGACCCCGACGTCGCCCGAAAACCATCCGGAACAGTCACAAATACGAACCGGTGCGCCTCCGGTTCCACCGCAAGCGCGTACCGGCCCTCCTCATCCGTCTGCACGATCTGCTCTCCATTGGAAACCAAAACGCCGCTCAGACCACGTCCAGATGGTTCATCCATCACCCTGCCTCGAATTTCAATCGCCATATTACCCCCCTTTGTTCGCAATTATAGGCAAAATACAATATTCACACCCTGAGGCAAAACAAACAATGATTGCCTGCCATATAAAGATTGTGCATAATAGAATCAGAATCCAGTATGTAACCTTCACAGAGGATGAGAAATGAGTGAAAGACCGAATATCCTATGGTTATCCTTAGAAGACACAAGCCCGCGATTCGGATGTTATGGCGATGAAGTGGCGCGCACGCCAAATCTCGACAAACTGGCATCCGAAGGATGCCGGTATCCCAATGCATTTTCAACAGCGGGTGTATGCGCACCGAGTCGCTCGGCAATTATTACGGGCATGTATCAAACGGCAATAGGCTCGCAGCACATGCGCACGCGCCACACCAATGCACATGCACCGCAAATGCCCACGCCCTACGACGTGGTACCACCGCATTATGTGAAATGCTTTCCAGAATATTTGCGGATGGCAGGGTATTACTGCACGAACAACACAAAAACCGATTATCAATTTACCCCGCCAATTACTGCCTGGGATGAATTGAGCGCACAAGCCCACTGGCGCAACCGCCCAGATGGCGCGCCCTTTTTTGCGGTATTTAATCGCACCGTAACGCACGAAAGCGGCATGTGGCCAGAGAAACGCCCAGAAGTAGAAACCGATCCAGATAAGGTCACACTACCGCCCTATATCCCCAATACACCCAAAGCGCGGTTGGCATTGGCGAGACATTACGACAACATCGCCGACAACGATGCGTGGGTTGGCGAAATGCTGCAGCAATTGGAAGACGATGGATTAGCAGACAACACAATTGTATTCATCTGGAGCGACCACGGCGAAGGTCTCCCCCGGGCCAAGCGTTGGCCCTATGATGCGGGCATTCGCATACCCTGCATCGTGCGCTGGCCGGGCGAATTGGAACCCGGCAGTGTCAACGATCGATTGGTCAGCATGATCGATCTGGGTCCAACTGTACTATCACTCGCTGGCGTACAAATCCCAGCCCATCTCCAGGGCCAACCCTTTGTTGGACCCCAGGAAAAAGACCGGGATTACATATTTGCAACGCGGGACCGTTACGATGAATCTTATGACATGATGCGCGCCGTGCGGGATAAGCGATTCAAATACATTCGAAACTACATGACGGAAAACCCGTATTTATTGTGGATCCCCTATCGCAATCGGCATCCCGCATTGCAGGAAATGTGGCGGCTCCATCTCGCGGGCGAATTGGAAGGTGTGCAAAATGTGATGTTTCAAAAACGCCCCGTAGAAGAATTATACGACACGGAAAATGACCCATTTGAAGTCAATAATCTCGCAGACGACCCCGCACACGCCGAAACATTGAACCGCTTGTGCGGGGCACTGGACGACTGGCGCGAAAAATACGACGTATGGGGCGATGTGCCCGAAGATCAGATGGTATTTCGCATGTGGCAGGGCACAGAGCAGCCGCAAACCGAATTACCGGTTTTTGTACCAATATGTGAAGAAAGCCCAGGCCGAGAAGCCGCGCTCGAAGGTGGAACCTTCAAGGGACCGATAATCGTACAATTTTACTGCGGCACCCAGGGCGCGTCAATGGCGTATCAACTCGCAGGCGATGAACACTGGCGATTGTACACCGGCCCCATTCCTCTGCCAAAAGGCGAGACCACAATTCGCGCCAAAGCCATTCGAATAGGATACAAAGAGAGTGAGGAATTGGAAGCGACTTTTGTCGTAACCTGATCGCGAAAGGATGGCTTAATGGCAGAAAAAAACATGATACAGGAGGTACATAGTGCGCAGGATGCAAATACTGAATAACAGCATTTCAGCACATGCTTTACTGCTCTTATTGGTAGGTGTGGCGGTGATCTCTACATCGCATGCACAGGACCTCATGGAGCGATTGCGAGAACGTATGGTAAGGACACAGATTGAAAACCGAGGAATTAAAGCCCCCGCTGTCCTGGAAGCGATGCGGAAAGTGGAACGCCACCAGTTTGTACCCGAGTCTTATGCTTCACGAGCGTACGGTGATCATCCATTACCCATCGGCGAGGGACAGACCATTTCCCAACCGTATATTGTCGCGCTGATGACCGAAGTGCTGAATTTGAAGGAATCGGATAAAGTGCTGGAAATCGGAACGGGATCGGGGTATCAGGCGGCGATTCTGGGCGAATTGTGTGACAGCATCTACACCATAGAAATTGTAGAAGTACTGGGCAAGCGCGCCGCAAACTTGCTCGACACATTGGGATATGAGAACATCAAAGTGAAAGTTGGCGATGGGTACAAAGGATGGCCAGAACACGCACCTTTTGATGCGATTATCGTGACGTGTTCACCAACGCAGGTTCCCCAACCCCTTCAAGATCAACTCGCCGAAGGTGGACGCATGGTAATCCCGGTTGGAAAACGCGATGCACAAGAACTCGTGCTATTGACCAAGCAGGAAGGCAAATTGCAACAGCAACACATTATACCTGTCAGATTCGTGCCAATGGTAGATTCCACCGGAGCGACGTATTAGACGAACAGACGAACAGACGAATAGACGAACCCTGCCCCGCCACCAAATTGCTTTCGTTGATTCGTTGATTCGTTGATTCGCGCTTTTTATCTCTCAATCCACTTATACGCAGCTTTTGAATTCTTCCAGAAGAACTTCTCCATCGCTTCCGGTCCCTTGTTCTCAATATAATGGGTGACAATACTGAGCACCGTCTCATAGGGTGCTGCGCGTTCGCACACGAGCCAATTGCTGCCATAGACCAGGCGGTCTTCACCAAAAGCATGCCATAACACATCGAGCGTAGGCACATAATAAGCTGGATCATCGGGGGCGGGTTGTTGGGCTGCGCGTTCGACCATGCCAGACACCTTACAATACACATTGGAGTATTTAGCAATGGTTTGAATACCCTGAACCCATTCGGGATCGGGTGCTTCACCCGTCACTTCAACATGTGCCACATGGTCGATAACAATACGCAGATCGGGAATTTGCTCGGCAATAACAGCATTGATGGGCAACTGTTTGCCATTGGTCATCAAATCGAGTTGCAAATCGCGGTCAGCCAATTTTTGAAGTTGTGGCATAAGAGCAGCTTGATCTTCCAAACTGCCCCGCTGAAGACCCAGACGAATCCCGCGATAGAGCGAATTGGCTGAAAAGCGGTCGAGATACTTCTCAAAATCTTCGGTCCTGGGATCCAGACTACCCACAAACCCGACAATACAGGGATTATCTGCTGCCAGATCCAGAATCCACTGATTATCTTCAACCAGCTTACTGGCTTCAACGACAACCGTCCCGGTCACCCCCATCTTTTCAGTGCGTTCAACAAAGTGACGCGGCAAAATGGGGCGATAGAGCAATTCATTGTCTTCGGGCGGCCAGGGAACCCCACCGGGGCGCGTCGTATCGTAAAAATGAACGTGCGTATCAATAATCATGGACATATCCTTTCCGATCGAGATTATTTAATCCCCGCCATTTTTCTCAGCACATCGACAATAGCGGAATTGTCCTGTTCTGCAAGGCCGAGCGCAACACCCGTGCGCAAAAGTTGGGCGTGAAGCCCGGTTACGGGCAGCGGCGTTTCCGTGCGCGCGCCGAGATCGAGGATGAGTTCCACATCTTTTAGGTGCTGATCCAATGCGGCCTGAGTGGTAAAATCTCCGGTGATCATTTTTTCGCCTTTAATATCCATCACGCGAGAATACGCGCCACCCATCTTAAAAACATCGAGCAAAACATCGATATCTACCCCCGTTTTTTGTGCGAGAACAAGCCCCTCGGCCAGTACGAGACGGTTGAGACCGAGCACGAGATTGACAATGAGTTTGGCTTCCGCACCTTTGCCCGAAGGCCCCATGTGAAAGGTCCTGAGCGAGAAGGCTTCAAAAATATCTGTACACAATTCAAAGACGGGTAAAGTACCGCCGACCATCACGAGAACATCTGATTCGCGCACCTGCTTGCTGGATCCGAGAATAGTCGCATCGAGAAAGCGGATACTTCTGCTTTCAAGACGTTTGGCAAGCGCAGTTGACATCTGCGGATCGGCTGTGGTAGTATCCACAATAATTGCGCCGGGAGATGCCGCAGACAAAATGCCCCTCGCACCTGTAACCACATCGTTGACAACATAAGAGTCGGGAAGCGAAAGAACGATGCGACGCGCTTTATCGGCGACATCGGCTGGCGATTTGCAAGGCGTAAAACCATCGCCTTCATGCGCTTTTATTCTTTCGGGATCAATATCATACCCCGCAATTTCTAAACCTTTGTCGCGAAAGCGTTCCACAAGTGCGGACCCGACGAGTCCAAGTCCGATAAGACCGAGCATGGGACCTCCTGGAGAATTAGGAATTAAGAATTAGGAATTAAGAATTAAGAAGCGGTGGACAACTGGTCGCAGTCCAGACCAGTTCATTATCCTCGCTCCAATTTTGATTTTTTAAGACGTGCTTTGCAAGGCCAGTGCTTACAAAAATACTGAACAATCTGATTCTTGCCAAATGAGAAAATAGTGTTGAATCCATGCGCGCATTGTTTATCTTAGGATCACAGCAATCTGCCGAAAACACTCACAACAGGAGTTATCAATGAGTCTGGAACCCATTCAAACACCGGACATAGAACGTCCACCAAAAGCATTGATCGATGCATTATCACATATTGGCAGCGCCACAGCCAGTGGAGAATTATTCAAGCTGGGCATTCGCAATGCCCAGATCTTGGGACCCCTCCCCCGAACACCGGGCAAATCAATTTGTGGCCCGGCACTGACGCTACAATTCATGCCCAAACGTGAAGATTTGCATTCATCGGGCGAATATCAGGGACCAGAAAGACAACTGCATCGCCATGTGCTGTATCACACACAACCTGGCGATGTAGTCGTAGTCGATGCCCGGGGCGACATGAACAGTGGCGTCTTTGGCGAGATGATGCTGACCTATTTTTGCGGTCAGGGCGGTCAAGGTGCGATTGTCGATGGTTGTATTCGCGATTTTCCCCACGCCAGGGAATTAAACCTCGGCTTATGGCTTAAAGGAACAACGCCCAATTTTCACGCACAAACCAACATCTTCCCCCACGCCGTGAATGTCCCGATAGCGTGTGGTGACACGCTTGTAATGCCCGGTGATATTATTATCGCCGACGACGATGGCGCCGTGGTAGTACCGATTAAACTCGCGCCTGAATTGGCAGAGAAAGCGACCGAACACGCCGAATGGGAAGTCTTTAGCCGAATGAAACTCGCCGAAGGTGGCGACCTGCGAAAATATTATCCCCTGACAGATGAAGCACGGGTTGAATATGAAGCGTGGAAAGCGGAACAAGGAGAGACGTAAGACCTAAGCGGTCAGACAGTGTGGAGCTTTACGCCTGCGCGTGTCTGGCCGCACCTAAAATCCCCGCGTCATCGCCCAATTCAGCAGAAACAATCTGCACGTGTTCTTTTACACCAACAGTACCGCGATCCCAAAAAGTTCGCATTGCCGGATCAAAAATCCAATCACCCGCCTGCGCCAGTCCGCCCGTTAGTGCAACGCGATCTACATTCAATACATTCACCAGACTCACCAGCCCCACACCGAGGAAAAACCCCGTCTCCTCAAACATCTCCATCGCAAAATCGTCACCCGCCTCTGCCGCTTCAAAAATAACCTGTGTGGTCAAACCCTCGACTTTCAAAGACGTCTCCGGCTTTTCCCCTTCAAGTCTTTCCAGCGTGCGGCGCACCATAGCCGTGGCCGATGCATACATCTCCAAACACCCAAAATTGCCACACGGACAGCGCGGTCCATTGTGATCCACTGTAATATGCCCCACCTCGGCCGCATTGCCATTAAACCCGTGCATAACCCGTCCCTCGCTGATCCATCCACCGCCAACTCCTGTACCCAGAGTCACGCACAAAAAGTGATCAACACCTCGACCAGATCCCAGCCATTGCTCGCCATAAGCCGCTAAATTTGCATCATTATCCACCACCACGCCCAGACCGAGCAATGCCTCCAGGCGATCCTTTAATCGCACACCGTGCATACACTGTAAATTCTCGGGCGATATGATCACGCCTTCAAACGGATCTAAGGGACCGGGCGCGCCAACCCCTACACCCTGTACTTCCGCCAGTGAAATCCCGCCATCCCGCGCAGCCGCAGCCGCACATTCGGCAATGCCATCTACCACACCTTCGGCTCCCAGGTGCAACTGCGTCGGTCCTCGCGCTCTACCCACAATTTCACCAGACGCCGTCACAAGCCCAGCGCGCGTATTGGTGCCCCCTAAATCTATGCCAATCGTCAAACTCATTTTTCCGCTCGCGCCTGCGCCACAGCATCGACAAAAGATTTTGCCGTTGCCGTCAAAGATACCCAATCTTTATTATCCACAGCCGTCTTATCGACCATTGCACTGCCAGCCCCCACAGCCACCGCGCCATTTTTGATAAACTCGGGCGTTGTATTGGCATCTACCCCACCCGTGGGCATGAGCTTCACCTGCGGCAAAGGACCCAGAATATCCTTAAAATAAGACGGTCCCCCCACGCCAGCGGGAAACACCTTGACCACATCGGCGCCTGCTTGCCAGGCCGTCAAAATTTCTGTAGGCGTAAACCCGGCGGGCATCACGGCCTTGCCATACCGTTTGCTCATTTCGATCACCGCCGTATTCAAAATGGGACTCACCACATATTCTGCGCCGGACAGAATCGCTGCCCGCGCCGTCTCTGGATCGAGCACAGACCCCACCCCAATAATCGTATCTTCCATCTTTGCCGACGCTTCTTCAATCACCTTCAGCGCACCCGGCACCGTCATCGTCACCTCAATCGCCACCACACCGCCCTCGCGCAGCGCTTTTGACACATCCATCAACTGCGACGGATTATCTGCCCGCAACACGGCAACCACACCACAATCAATAATGCGATCTACAGTACTGGACATTTTTCCTCCTCACAAAATTAAACCTCTCTCCAAAATAGAGAGAGGCGTTGTGTTATTGGCGCATTCATCCCGGACTCTATCGTCTAATCCGCGCACTCTCACCCTTCATCGCACTCTCGGCTTCCTCGCGCGTAGCCCAGTTCACATCCCCCGGGAACGTATGTGCCAGCGCCGAATAAGCCCCTGCAAAATTCACGATATCCTGAGCGGGATTGCCCTCGAGCACCCCGGCAATAATACCCGCTGAAAAATTATCGCCACCACCCACGCGATCCACCATCTCCAAATCTTCATAAATGCGCGAAAAATAAAACTCACTACCATCGTAAAGCAGCGTACGCCAGTCATTCAGCAATCCGGTCTTCGCAACGCGCAGAGTTGTGCCCACAAGCGTCACATTGGGATATTGCGATATGGCCTTCCGAGCGACATCTTTATAGCTCTCCGGATCCAGTGCGTCGTAATCGCCCGACGTGCCCTCGGCTTTAAGCCCCATCGTCTTTTCAAAATCCTCTTCATTGCCGATAAGCACCTGCACGTGTGGAATACACTTTGCAATCGTCTCCTGTGCTTGTTCTGCGCTCCACAATTTGGACCTGAAATTGAGATCAAAACTCGTGGTCACGCCTGCATCGCGGGCTGCTACCAGTGCCTCTACTGTAGCCTCTGCCGCACCTTCGGACAACGCGGGCGTAATCCCACTGACGTGAAACCACTTGCTCCCTTCAAAAATAGATGCCCAATCCACCATCCCTGGCTCGATATTCATAATCGCGGTATGGCCTCTGTCATACGTCACCGCACTCGCACGCGGCCCCACACCCACCTCCATATGATAAAATCCATTGCGCTCAAGCCCCACGCCATCAAAATCCGTCCACAAAATATTGGACATATCCACCCCGTGCTCACGCCCCTTATTGCGAATAATCCAACCCGTCCAATTATCAACCAACCGGGACACCCACGCCGCCTTCAATCCTAAATGCGCGCAACCGACCGCGACATTGTATTCCCCCCCACCGATCTCGACATCGAGTTTACTCGCATTCTCCAATCGGCGGTATTCTGGCGAAGACAACCGAATCATCGCCTCGCCAAAAGTCACGACATCGTACATATAGTCCTCCCTAAAAATTAGCAGTCAGCTACTCATCCGAGCCACCCAGCAAGCCCGACATCCACAACAGGCGCAACAACTCCAAAATCGCCACCAGTGCTGAGGCAACATAAGTCAGCGCAGCAGCATTCAAAACCTTCCTTGAAGCGGGAATCTCCTCAGACGTCAGATATCCGCCATCGGCCAAAATCTGAATGGCCCGACTGCTCGCATTAAATTCAACCGGCAGGGTAACAATACTGAAAACCACAGCCGCAGAAAAGAATACAATGCCCAAAAAAATGAGCTCAAACCAGCTAAAAAGAAACCCGGCAATAAGAAAAACCCACGCCAGCTTCGACCCAATATTTGCAACTGGAACCAGACTCGTCCGAAGAGACAGTGGAACATACCCCTGCGCGTGTTGAAACGCATGCCCGGCTTCGTGAGCAGCCACGCCAATCGCGGCTAAGGAGCGATTCCCGTACACACTTTCCGACAGACGCAACATGCGATCTCTCGGATCGTAGTGATCTGTCAAATGCCCATGCACAGGCTCCACGCCCACGGGCAAACCGCCTCGACGCAAAATATCTCGCGCAACCTGATCCGCAGTCGCACCGCTCCGCGCAACAAATTCATCGTATTTGCGAAACGTGCGCTTCACCTTGAATTGCGCCCACAGCGTAATAGCTATTCCCACAAACATCACCATCAAACCTTCCAGCATGACCATTTCCTCCTGAATCGATTAACCGAATCTCTCCCCGACCTCAATGCGATATCCCCGCACAAAATCAGCACCAGACATGCGCTTTTTACCTGCCGGCTGCACTTCGTCCAGCACGAGAACCCCTTCGCCCGTCCCCACAACAAGTCCGCGTTTCCCATCTGCACCAATCACGATACCCGCTTCTCCCTGTCCCGTGTCAACCGTTGCTCGGTGAACCTTCAGCAATTTATTGCGCCAGAGTGTAAACGCCCCCGGAAAAGGATTGGTTCCCCGAATGAGATTGCGAATATCTTCCGCACCTTTTGCCCAGTCAAGCTCGCCATCTTCCTTCTCTAATTTTGGCGCAAGACTCACCCCTTCACCCGTCTGCGGCACGGAAATAACAGAACCATCTGCCATCCCATCAATAGCTCGAATGAGCAACTCAGCGCCCTTCATCTTCAACCGCTCATACAGTTCGCCCGCTGTCTCATCTTCCCCAATCGCTACCCTTTGTCGAATCAAAATATCGCCAGCATCCACGCGCGGCGACAATTGAAAAATGGTCACACCCGTCTCGGTCTCACCATTGATAATAGCCCATTGAATAGGCGCCGCCCCGCGGTATTTGGGCAACAGAGAGGGATGGACATTCACAGAACCCAATTTGGGAATCGCCAGCACAGAACGCGGCAAAATAAGAAACGCCACCACCGCAAATAAATCTGGTTCCAGAGCCTGCAACTGCGCGTGAAAAATCTCATCTCTGAGCGACTCGGGCTGCAAAACCGGCACATCTAACCCCAGCGACGCAACCACAGCCTTCACATCGGTTGGTTGCATCTTTTGACCCCGACCGCGTGGCCTATCTGGCCGCGTCACCACGCCCACAAGATCATGACCGCTTTGAGCCACACCCGCAAGCGACGGCACTGCAAAATCGGGCGTACCCATAAACACCACCCTCATCGCCAATCTTCACCTTTCTACTATTTCTTCGCCTTGCGCTCATCCACCCTCGAAATAGACCCCCGCGACACCTCAATCTGCACCTCTTTGGCGACCTGCACGATCAAAATACCCTCTTGCTCCTTAATCCCCGTAATAGTCCCATGCATCCCACCCGAAGTCACAACGCGGTCACCTTTTTTTAATTCATCAACCATCCTCTGATGGTCTCTTTGTTTTTTTTGTTGCGGACGAATAATCAGAAGATACAGAATCACAAACATCAGAATAAACGGAAACATCGTCACCAGCATACTGGGAGCCTCGGCACCTTCTGGCGCGGGCTGTCCTCCACCAAAAGCAAAGGTTTTACCCGTAAACAACAAAACACCAAACACCCCTAAAAGAAGTTCAGCCCCCCACTTTTTGAATACTGCCACCACGCGCTCACGCTTGAATTTCTCCATCTTTAATTTCCTTTGTAAAAGTTTAAGAAGGCCCTCTGCCATTGTGCAAATTCACCCTCGATAATTGCCTTTCGCATCTGCCGCATCAAATTCAAATAAAAATGCACATTGTGAACTGTAGATAACCGCAACCCCAACATCTCTCGCGTGTGATGCAAATGCCGAATGTACGCCCGTGTGTAATTTCGACACGCATAACACGCACATCCCGGATCAAGAGGCTCAAACTCCCGGGCATGACGCGCCGCGCGAATGGATAATTTTCCGCGTTGAGTAAACACCATCCCATTGCGCGCATTGCGCGTTGGCATCACACAATCAAACATATCAATACCGCGCATCACACCCTGAATCAAATCTTCGGGTGTTCCACTGCCCATCATATAATGAGGACGATCCGCGGGCAAAATAGATACCACAGTTGAAATCGCTTCCCAGGTATCGTCCTTCGGCTCGCCTACACATGTACCTCCTATCGCGTAACCCGGAAAATTGAGCGCAACTGTTTCCTCGGTAAAACGCTCGCGCAAATCGCGATACGTACTCCCCTGCACAATGCCAAACAAAGCCTGCGCGTGCCCCGCCAAACTCTTTCGTCCATATCCATCATAAGCATCCAAACACTGCTTTGCCCAACGCACCGTGCGTTCGCCCGCTGCCTGTGCGTAATCCCGCGAACTGGGATACGGCGTACATTCATCAAACATCATCGCAATATCTGCGCCGAGCACATGCTCTATCTCAATCACCTTCTCTGGCGTAAACAGATGCGTTGATCCATCAATATGCGACTGAAACAGCACTCCTTCTTCGGTAATTTTATTCAAATCTGCCAAACTATGCACCTGAAATCCGCCGCTATCCGTCAAAATCGCCCGATCCCAGTTCATAAATCTGTGCAAACCACCTGCCTCATCCATCAGATCCATACCCGGACGCAAATAAAGATGGTATGTATTGCCCAGAATAATACGCGCATCTAAATCTCGCAACTCTTGCTGCGAAAGCGTCTTAACCGTGCCCAGTGTACCCACCGGCATAAAAACTGGGGTTTCCACAGTCCCATGCGGCGTGTGGAGAACCCCTGCACGCGCTTGTGTTCCGGCGTCGGTAGCAACCACCTCAAACCGGAAACCATCAACGTCGATAACGCACCTCCAAAAACGCTGAAAACAATCATCTAAAAGAAACGAGGTCAATATAACAACCCATCTCTTATGCGTCAAGGATGGGTGGTCCTCTCACTCCTCACTCCTCACTTCCCACTTCTTTCACCGCTTCTTCAGCCAGCAGAAATACAAACCCCTGATCTGCCAACTCGGGTAACACCCGTTGTAGTGCATGTAGTGTATTGGGTTTTGCATGCCCAATACCAATCACCGTGCCTTCATGCCGTGCGCGTGCAGCGAGCCTGTTGAGCCGCTTGACCACTGCTTCCTCATCTTCGACAATATCCAAAAACATCGCATTTCGACCACTGGGAATACCCATATCCCGCGCAATTGCATAAGCCACAGATTCGGGTGACGTTACACTATCGAGAAAAAAGAAATTCCATCTTTGCACGACTCGCAACACCGCTTTCATCGCTTCAAAATTTTGTGTTAAGCGAGACCCCATGTGATTGTTCATCCCCGTTGCATGGGGCACGGATGCGAGAGCATTCTGAGTCAACTCCGCGATCTTTTCCGGCGCGTAATCAGAAAAAATCGCATTGGGCCCTGGATCGCGCTCTGAATAGCCTATCGGCTCCATAGGCAAATGAACCATCACGCCGTGATTTTTCTCAATCGCCTGTTGTGCTATCCAGGCCGTATGCTTCTCCCCGGGAAAAATCGAAAACGTAATTGGCTGTGGCAACTCACAAAAAGACAGAATCAAATCCTGCTCCTGATATCCAAAATCATCGATCACAATGGCAATGCGTCCCGCGAGGCGCTCGAGTTCTTTATTCTGCTCAAACCTGAACAAATTGGTCTGCTTATCATTCAAACCCACGCGAAGCCACAACTTATTACCCTGTCGGTCTTCGCTACCTTCAATGACTGCCCCACCCAATTCATGCGCCAGATGGGTCAAAGACAGATTGCAAACAGCCAGTGGCAGAGCATCGGGTACTTTCGCCTGCACTTCCCAACGCACTTCGCCTTTGGACAAACGCACCTCCACAATCACTTCGGAGGGAACGCCCAGCCCGATCAACACCTCTTTTGCTCTCACAACCATTGTATCGGCAAATGCGACAATATCATCTGGACCGGCTTTCCATCTTGGTGTCTCTTCAATGGGAAGTGCATATTCGACCGACTGTGGTCGCCAAAAATATGACCGTAGTCGCCAAAAATACGATCGCGGCAGCCAAAAATAGGTAGCCAGTCCACCGGCGATCAGGATTACGATAACACAGGGCACAACCCATAACCGAAAAGATCGCCGCTTGCGAGCCATTTCCAATGGTCTTTTTTCGGACAAACGTTTCGCCATTTTGCAGACTCAATAAATCTGAATTGGATCGGGAATAAAACACAATACAAAAATAGCCAGCGACGCGTACCCAATCCATCGCCGGGCGGGATCCAGTTCAACATCGGGATTTGCAAGCGGCGGATGATGTCGCCCCACCAGCGCAGCCAATCCCAACCACACCAACCAACCGACCCAGCGGGAATCATACCAGGTCTTAAACATAGATTCTGCGTCCCACCAGTGGTAAGGCGGTGCCAATAACCACATCAATGCCAACCCCACCATTGTCGCCCGAGAAATTAACCGGTGTTTCCCACCAAAAATCGCATAGACAATATGCCCGCCATCAAATTGTCCCATCGGCAACAAATTCAACACCGTCACAAACAACCCCAACCAGCCAGCAAAAGCCACCGGATGTAGCATCACATCATAACCCTCGGGCAGATCACCTATAAGGCTTATGCCCAACCAGCCCGACAATAGGGAATCACCCAGGGCAAGTGAGCCTTCCGGTATATCGCGCACTTCAATTACTTCCGACATGTGCAGACCAGCACTCAGCGCAATCACAGACATCACAAACCCGGCAATAGGTCCAGACGCACCAATATCCATAAGTGCCCGGCGGTTCGGAATTTGAGATCGCAACTTGATCACTGCGCCCAGAGTGCCTATAAACGATGGAAAGGGAATAAAATAGGGCAATGAAGCGCGCACGTCCCAGCGGCGCGAAGTCACATAATGCCCCATCTCGTGTATGCCCAGGATGATCAACAATGTCGCGGAAAACGGCAAGCCATAGACCAGATAACGCGGATCAATCAAAATGCGCCAGTCATCAATCACGGGCATAGAGGCCAATTGTGGCGACATGAACATACCCGCCACCGTCGTCGTGTACGCAGTTGCCAAAAACAGCCCAACATGTAATCTCAAATTCTCCTGCGTCCTGGGCAAAGCCGTCTGCGTGGAAAAATATCGATTACCATTCAAATCGTCTGACACAATCGCTCCTTATCCTTTCACCTCTCACCTTATCCCCACAGCAATCCGATGCGAATCGCCCAACCCCTGTGATGTGGGCACAAAAGCGTAATCCACCCGCCAGTTGCGCCGCGTAATACCCATTCCAAACGACAGCATGCGCGTATCGTGTCCGGTTTGAATCCCACCGCGCAAAAACAACCTGCCCATTATCCCGTATTCCAAACCAAAATTTGCACCCTTGTTGCCCGCTGCTGGCAGACGAAAATCGGCTGTTGCTATCCATGTGCGCCAGAACCACGCTGTCCCCATGCGAAACACCCGGGGCAAAGGGGTACGCTCCTGGTCTAACTGCGCCATCCGTCCCAAATTTCGATACGACATCCCCATCATCAAGTTCTCAGACAGGCGATACAACACGCCCCCATCTGCACTCATCCCCCACGCACTCTCTGGCCCGATATTTTCATGCAATGCCCGAACCGAAAACCCCACATAAATTCGCTGCCCTATCTTCTGTGCATAAGATAGCCCTGCATTGAGATCGTAAACGCTAAACGTGCCCGCAGGCGTTGCAGTCGGCTCCCGTCGCGCTTCCAATCCCCCAGCCCCATAAACGCCTAAACTCAGCGCAAGACCGCGCCTATTATTACCATAGGCCCAGCCGCCATACCCCTGCTTGATCCCCTGAAACGATCGGTGGTGCGCCAGAATAAAATGTTTGCCCTGCATAGCCGCCACACCTGCCGGATTCCAAAACGCAGCAGTCTGCTCACCTACCACAGCGGTCTGCGCCTCGCCCATCGCAGCAGCACGCGCACCAACTCCCTCGCGCAACAGCACAAAACCGGCTTTGTGCGCCGAAGCGCTGGCCTCAGCGGAAAATAGGCAACATGTCGCAATAAAAATGCCATAAACAATGCGCTTCACAAAAACCTCCTGCATACAAATGCTCCAAAACCCAGTACATTTTACAAGATTAAGCAAACGGACAAAATGTGTCAACTACCCATTAGTAAAATGGACCATCCCAAGCACGCAATTGACAATATCCATTCTCCTGTTTACATTGTTCAGACGCTCATAAGGGAGGCATTATGGCACAAGCAGAAACAGGCGACCGCGTCCTGATTTATTACAAGGGAATCTTGGAAGACGGAACCATAGCCGAAGGCACGCCCGAGAATGAACCATTTGAATTTACAGTGGGAGACGAATCTGTAAAAGACATATTCACGCGTCTTGTAAACGGCCTGGAAGAAGGCGATTCTCGCACGGTGATCCTATCCCCAGAAGATGCGTTTGGTCCCTATAATCCCGACTTTGTAATCGAAGTTGCGCGATCGAAATTTCCTCCCGATGCACTTCTCGAAAAGGGAATGCGTATGGAAGTACAATCCGACCCCAATGGCACACCCGTCGAAGTATCTGTAAAAGAAATAACATCCCAAACCGTGACATTAGACGGCAACCATCCCTTTGCGGGAGAAGAAATTACTATGACGATTCAATTGTTAGAGATAGTAGTATGACCGTTACAATAAGGTAAAAACATGTGGCATCAATTGGGAATCATCGCGCTTGGTATCGCGCTATATGGGTGTGGACCCGATGTTCAATTGGTAAAAGATGGACACGAAGAATACTATGTGTATTGGGATGACGCCCACAAACGGTATTTCAGACATGGGTTATATCAGTCATTTTACGAAAGTGGTCGCCAGCGCTCGGTAGGCAAATACGAACAAGACATAAAAGTAGGCGTTTGGACACACTGGTATGAAAACGGACAAAAACAGGGAGAAATGGACTGGGTAGATGGCAAGCCCGAAGGCGTAGTAACGGAATGGTACAAAAACGGACAGCAAAAAAATACGGGAACGTGGGAAAACGGTGGGCGACATGGTCTCTCGACCTGGTGGTATGCAAACGGAAAAAAAGAAAAAGAAGTGAATTACATAGAAGGAGAACCCGACGGAATCTGGACATATTGGGACTCGACGGGTGTCATAACAAAAAAGCAGTATTGGGATCGCGGTGCATTTTTGCGGGTTGAAGAGGAAATGAAACGCTGAAAGGATCAGAAATGGCAGACAAAACCCTGTATTTATTAGACGGCATGGCACTGGTCTATCGCGGGCACTTTGCAATGATACGCAATCCGCGAATGACATCAAAAGGACTGAATACCTCGGCGTTATTCGTTTTTGCCAATACCCTATTG